>NZ_JACJTV010000025.1 GCF_014698845.1 Coleofasciculus sp. FACHB-1120
ATTAAGAAGGCGTTGGGCTAACAAATCTTTAAACATCTTTATCGAGGCTTTAGAGGCATTTCGGACAGCGATGTCTTTCCGTTTTGTAGAATGGCTGAACCACAACTAGGACGTATTTTTGGCTTACAAAGCTGCTTTGGGCTTTATCTGGGCTTAAAATCTGTTTAAGTCCTATTAAGGATGTCACGCTCCAAAAAGATTACCCTCCTCGTCGAGGGGGATATGCCCCGATTAGTTGGGCAATCTTTAATTGGTTTGTGATTACTTTAGCTCGTCGTTTAGGCTGCCGTACTGTTCCCGATTGTATCCGCGCTCTCGCCAATCAGGTTCACCAGGTTTTTCTCTGGCTAACATGAAACCACCCTGCTTTTCAAGGGGGATTTAGGGGGATCGGAGAGCGTTTCGCATCCTGTACGAGATGTGTGTACACGGTAGTACAAGGGACGGGGGGAAAGATCCCTTCCAGATAAAAAATTCCTTCTTCCCGCTCCTAATCGGAGCGGGAAGAGAGAGGCCAAGGGGGCTGGAGGTCATGTTTTTTGTTGTCTGGTGTAGTAAAAATTAAATCCTTGCTTTCTTTACCTCATTGTGAGGGTTTGGGGGAAAGCGCGATCGCTTATGAAAGATAAACAGACGGGATCGCACTTAAACTGGCAGTGCCGGAGTCGTCGGAGAAGTCCCTGCCATCGCCCCCGAGTAAACCAGACCCCGTTGCATATCTAGCGTCAAAATTGCCCCATCCCGAATCATTTCCGTCGCCTTCTTGACGCCCACAATGACCGGCACCCCAAGGCGTAAGCCAATCACAGCTGCATGACTGGTTAGGCTTTCATCCTCTGTAATAATCCCAGATGCCTTGCGAATTGCTTCCACATAATCGGCATTTGTGCCGGGTACTACCAAAATTTCCCCATGATTGAAATTTCCTACCTCTCTAGCAGTGCGAGCTACTCGCGCTCGACCGCTCACCGATCCCTGACCAATCCCAATTCCCTTACCGAGAACGGATGTCACCACCTCAACTTTAATCAGGTCGGTTGAACCAGAGATGCCTTGGAGCGTCCCGGCAGTCATTACCACCAAATCTCCTTCAGCCAGTAGATGTTTCTCCAGCGCCACGTTGATTGCTGCTTGGAACGTCTGACCCGCAGAAGGTAAATCCAGCACCAGAAGTGGCTTCACGCCCCACACCATCTGCAACTGCCGCGCCACATCCACATGGGGAGTCACTGCCAGAACGGGCGTAGAGGGTCGAAACTTAGAAACATTTCGGGCAGTGGCACCGCTTTTAGTCAACGACATAATCGCTGCTGCGCCTAGCTGCTCGGAAATTTGACCAACCGCCTGACTAATGGCATTCGTGATCGAGCGCGTGGTGCCCCGGACGTTACGGGCGATTTGTTCTTGCTCAATCCGCACGGCAATTCGCGCCATCGTCTCCACCGCTTCGACGGCGTATTTACCCACCGCTGTCTCGTTGGAGAGCATCACGGCGTCGGTTCCGTCCAAAATTGCATTGGCGACATCGGAAATTTCAGCACGGGTGGGACGGGGATTGTTCACCATGCTGTCCAACATCTGAGTTGCCGTAATCACCGGAATCCCCAGTTGATTCGCTGTGGCAATCAACCGCTTTTGCAGGATTGGGACATCTTCCGCAGGCAATTCAACGCCCAAGTCACCACGAGCTACCATGACACCATCGCTGAGCGAGAGAATGGCTTCCATTTGGTCGATGGCTTCGTGCTTTTCAATCTTGACAACCACTGGCACTTGCTTACCAGCACTAGAAATCAGCTCTTTAATTTCCAGTACATCCTGGGGGTTGCGGACAAAGCTCAGCGCTACCCAGTCAACGCCTTGGTCAAGACCAAACATCAAGTCTTTACGGTCTTTGTCAGTCATCGCCTTGATTGACAGATAGACGCCGGGGAAATTCACTCCTTTGTTATTAGAAAGTGGGCCGCCGACGACAACGCGACAGTGCAATTCCCGCGCCGTGCGGTCTACCTGCTCCACCCGCATTTCCACTTTGCCATCGTCCAAGAGAATCACTGCCCCAGCCGGGACTTCATCTGCTAGAGGTTCGTAGGTGACAGAGCTAATTTCTTGGGTGCCTGGGACGAGGTGACTGGTTAGAATAAAGCGATCGCCCTTATTCAGGACGATAGACCCCGTTTCAAACCGTCCCAAACGAATTTTCGGGCCTTGCAAGTCTTGCAAAATGCCCACCGGCTGATTCAGTTCAAAAGCCGTCTGGCGTATCAAGCGAATGCTACGCTGATGGTCTTCATGAGTTCCATGAGAAAAGTTGAGGCGCAGGGTCGTCGCACCCGCTTCAATTAAAGCCCGTAAGACCTCTGGACTACTGGTAGCAGGGCCAATCGTAGCGACAATTTTTGTCCGGCGCTGGGGATTTCGCAGTTGCATGGGGCAAAATTCAGGGAGAGCAGAAGAGGACTGCGTGTAACAGGAAAGCAAAGGGATACTATCACATTTGTTCCAACTCCTATTAGGGCTTTGGAGCGGATTCCCCTCTCTACTGTGTGGGTATTATACTAAAAAGCTTATTGATTTTACGGGTTTATCGGTTCGCTGCGGTCTGGGTTGAGGGGTTGCCCGGTCTCAGGTGCCGGTTTCTTTTGTGCCTCAGCAAGCGGCTTGTAAACTAGACCGGAAGGCATGATTGTCCCGGTGAGATCGGCACCTGTCACGTCAAATGCTTCCTTTGCTTTGACTCCTTGTAGACTCGCATACTGCAAGTTTGCAAACCGCATCTTCGTACCGCTAAGGTTCGCGCCATTGAGAACCGCATTGTTCAAATTCGCCTTCTCCAAGGTGGCTGCTGTAAGATCGGCTCCAGCTAGCACGACACTGGTGAGATTGGCATTGAGTAGATTGGCACCCTTCAACTTGGCACCGCTGAGGTCATACCCGGTCAAGTTCACATTGCTCAAGTCACAAAATTGGCATTCTTTATAAATTAATAATCTCTGAACGTGTTCTGGATTCTCTGCTTTGACCGACACTGCAAAGCAGATAGGCATCAACAGGGCGGTCGCGAGGATTCCTGGTTTCATGGGAGGGTAGCCAACTGAGGAGATGAGTATTGATTGAACTGCCAAGACGCTCTCTGCTCGCTTGGTAGCCATGCGCGATCGCTTATAGAATGCACACGATCGGAACAAAAGAGTCAATGGGGAGAGAATGCGATCGCTCAATATCCCTTCAATCCAATGACACCTTTGAGCTTAGCATCCTTCCAGTTAGTACCCGTTAGGTTGGCATTCGCTAAGCTCGCTTGACCCAAATCTGTTTGAGTCAAGTTGGCATAACTCAGATTAGTATTTCCTAAATTGGCACCCCTGAGATCGGCACTGGTGAAATTGGTGTAACTCAAATTGGCTCCTGTCAAAATAGCATTCGTCAGATTGGCACTTTCTAGATTGGTACCCATCATCGACGCACCGCTTAAATTGGCTGACCGCAAATTCGCCCCGCGTAAGTTTACACCGCTGAGATTCGCACCGCTGAGATTGGCACTATCCAGATAAGCATCCAGGAGGTTAGCACCCGCTAAATTAGCGTTGGTGAGGTTGGCAAGCGGCAATTTGGCATTGGTTAAATCAGCATCGTTGAATTTAGCACCCGTCAAATTGGCACGATTGAAACCAGCACCCGTCAAATTGGCACCCGTCAAATTGGCACCCGTGAGCGTAGCACTTTGCAAATTCGCTGCTGTCAGCGACCCTTTTTGCAGATTGGCACCCGTGAGAATTCCACCATTTAAGTCAGCATTATTCAAAGAAGCCTGACTCAAATCAGCATTGCTCAAGTTGACACTATCCATATTGGCAGTCTCTAACTGGGCATTATTCAACTTGGCACCTGTAAGATTGGCACCGGCTAAGTTAACAATTTGCATCTGAGCATCTTTTAGGTTTGCCCCGCCTAAATTGGCACCCGAAAGATTCGCTTCTATCAAATTAGCTTGTCCGAGATTTGCACCGACTAACTGAGCAAAATTTAGTTGAGTTTGGGCTAGCTGGGCACGCTCTAGCTTAGCGCCCGTGAGGTTCGCGGCATATAAGTTTGCCCCTCGCAATTTAGCGTCTGTTAAATCAGCAACAATTTTATTTGCCGCCGCCAATTTTGCCTGTCTCAAGTTCGCCTTTTCCAAATTTGCGGCAGTTAGTTTGGCACCGTTGAGCTGGGCACCCTCAAGCTTAGCGCCCGAAAGGTCAGCAGCCGTTAAATCCGCACCGTCAAGCTGGGCATTCTTCAAGTCGGCGTTTCTGAGATTAATCCCCCTGAGTTGGGCATCTTTTAGGTCACATCCAGGGCAAGTTTTCAGCGTCAGTAACTTTTGCACGTCTTTGGAGTTTGCTGCTTGGGCTGGGGTTGGTAAGCCAAGCGTTAACACTCCGACGACTGAAGTCGCGGTTAAACAAACCAAGCCCGCGAAGGCGGGCTTAAGGACAGCGAATTGATTAACTGGTTTTGGGCGCATGGGGCAGTTCTTTGAGCCGCGATTAACAACTACTCAAGAGCCACGATACTGGATGCGGTAAATCCGGTTATTGGCTTCTTCCGTCAGCAGCAAACTCCCATCGGGTAGCACGAGTAACCCCACCGGACGCCCCCAGGTGGTTGGGACAGAGGGGTTAAGCAGGAACCCAGTGAGAAAGTCTTCATAGTAGCCCTGAGGACGCCCGTTAGAGAAGGGGGCAAAGACAATTTTGTAGCCGGTGCCTTGGTTACGGTTCCAGGAACCGCGAAAGGCGACAAAAGCGCCATTGCGATATTTTTCTGGAAAGGTATTACCGTCATAAAACTGCAATCCCAAAGCAGCGGAGTGGGCTTGGAAAAGAACGTCGGGCGTCTTTGTTTTCGCTACCAGGTCGGGACGTTTGCTCTTTCCGTTGACCAGATGACGCGGGTCAAGGAGATTTGGTGCCAGGTAGGAGTAGGGCCAGCCATAGAATTCTCCCTGTTGAATGCGGGTTAGATAGTCGGGTACCAGGTCGTCGCCCAGCCCGTCTCGTTCATTCACTGCGGTATAAAGTTCGCCAGTGGTGGGGTGAAAGTCGAGTCCGACTGGGTTGCGTAAACCGGAAGCAAAAGTTTGCTGATTGGAACCGTCTAGGTTCATCATCTGTACAGAGGCGCGAGGGATGGGTTCTTCGGAAGCGTTGGATGCCGACCCAATTGAGACGTAGAGCTTTTGCCCATCGGGTGAGGCAACGACATTGCGTGTCCAGTGCTGGTTGTAGCCACCGGGGGTTAATTCAGCGATTTTTTCGCCGGTTCCGGTGAGTTGTTGTTGTCCTTGCGTGTAGGGATACCGCCGAACTTCGCCTGTGTTGGCGAGGAAGAAGTATCCGCCCGCAAAGGTCATACCAAAGGGGATATTTACCCCATTTTGGGAACTGGCGAAGGTTTGGCGGACATCAGCGACGCCATCGCCGTTGGTGTCGCGCAGCAAGCGAATCTGGTTTTGTCGAGTTTCGGTGACTAATACATCGCCGTTAGGGGTGAGTGCCAGCCAGCGGGGTGCATCTAATCCATCGGCAAAGACGTTGACGACGAAGCCAGCCGGGACGCGCAGGGTGGGGTTTTGCGGGATGGGCACTACGTTGGGCGAATTGGAGGCACTGTCGCTGGCGTAGGGTTTGGGTAAGTTATTGAGGGTGATGCGAATCGGTTGGGGTGTGAGTGGTTCGGTTCGCACCACGTTGTTGGTTTGTGTCGCTTGGGAAAGCTGTTGGTTCGGCTGTGCCGGAGTTTCTGTCGGTTGTTCGGTTGGTTGGGTTGTCTGGGTGTCGAGGGATGCCTGAGTTGAGCCACAGGCGGCGGCTGTAGTCAGGATGAGCAGAAGCAGCAAGAAACGTATCGATTTCATGTCAACAAGGTGGGAACTCTAATTCCAGGGTAGTCATTGAAGACTAGAGTGCGATCGCGTCCTTAGTTGCACGAGTATTGGTTAATTACGGCTCGCCCTAAATCTTTTTCTACATAATTATTGTTTGAAGTAATTACTCATCAATTTTTTTGATTCCTGCTCCACTTGCTCGATTAGAGTTTGCTGACTTTTTTTTGGTAAGGTTTTTAAAATGCTTTCATAGGATTCATTAAATGCTTCCAACACGTCATTTACGAACAATTGAAAAACTTTCTCCAGCTTTTTTGTGTCTTCCCCAGAAACCCGCCCTACTTTCGACATAGTATTAATCAATCGATTTTCTGTAACTAGCGCAAGCACCGCCTCTTTCAACCATCTTTCATCACCAAAAGAGTTAGTAGCTGTTGCTGATTTTTGGCTAGTCCATTTCTCTGCCTGATGATATCGGTTTTCTTCAGCAAACTCTGGAATTTTTCTCTTCAAGACAGGTCTAACTCTTCCCTTGGGCGTATCTATATAGATTGACTTTACAGGTTTAATGACAATGCCTTCCGCCTTATTGCTAAACGGCAATTTTGGTAAACCTAATAAGGCAGGAATGGTAGATTCAAACTCTATATTCTGTGCAACTGCTTGTTCATATTTTCCGATAAATAGCGGTTTTGCAGACAGCATTTCTACTTGCTGAAATATTTTTAGCGCTTTGTCATAATCGATATAATCTCGCTTTGCAGCTTTGCTATTCTCTTCAACAGCAATATCAAAAGCACAAAACTCGATTTTAGGTGAATAATAGATGCCTGTTTGGACAGCCTGCACGTTAGGAGTAACGGGCACATCTGGATGCGGATATTCTCCACCAAATAATTCCCCATATACAGAAACTATAAACGTTTGAGGACGTTCAGCCTGGAGATTCTGGAAAATATCTTTAACTTGTTGAGCTAATTTAATTTGAAGGGATTGATGCCCAAAAAAGTCTTCATCTGGCTGCAAGAACTCTTTTCTTTTGGCAAAGCGAACTTCCGAGCCATCAGTGATTATACAAAAATTAGCTCCGTGAATTTTTTCAGTTACCACCCAGGCAGTTTTCTTAAAAGCGCGAAAATCTGATTCTGCCAACTTCCAATTATTCGGGTTTTCCGGTATTTTTTCATAGCTGATATGCGTCCAGCCGGTGAAGTTGCTTTCTTGTTTGTCCATCGGTTTTATCTTTTTGGAAAGAAGCTGAGAGAATGCGATCGCGTATCTGGTTGAGAGATGCGATCGCGCTTGAGCCGCTTGTGCGTTGAGTGCCTATGTAATTCAGATCACTCGAAAGGCTGAGAATTTTCACACGTTACTCATCGAAGCGATCGCTCGGCGGGACGGAAAGGGGTGAGATATTAAATATCGTAGAGTTGACGCCCAACAACCATGCTTCCCCAAATCCAACTGCTCCCCGGTGCTATCTCTGAAATCCTAGCCTCTGTCAGCGAAACTGGTATTCTGACTCTGGCTGACCGTTATGGACTGATGGCAGCTGCTCTGGATGAGTCCTTGGATGAAGAAGAAAGAGGTTGCGTCAACAGACTGCTGCGTTCTGTACTCAAAGGACGGGTAACAGTAGTGGCTGACCTCTCTGCTGCTTAATCCCGAAGTAAGGAAATGTGCATTGCTGCTGCCAGGACAATGGGCGTTGAACTCAGCAGCGATCGCATTCTAAAATTTTGAACCAAAATTGCAACTAGAGGAAGCTTCAGACTGAGCGAGAGCGATCGCGTGGTTGGCTGAAGGGATGCGATCGCCATCTGATTCCCTCATGTACCTGAGATTTCAACTCCAGGCACATGAGGGTAGGTATCTAGTTGTCTTTGACTTGCTCAGAACAGTTGGGATTGCGATCGCTTAACCTACTTGACCAATTTCGTTAACAACACATCTACAAGCGCCTCGCCCATTTGAATTAAAAGCTAGATAATGAAATCTATCGAGATGACCTCAATTGCTTAACTGTGTGAAGTGACTCCCGCAGTACGACAGGAAAGTGAGGACATATTGTTATTATCCATTCCCGAAATTGAGAAGCCTGGACTAGGTATGAGTCCGAGGCGAGCCAAGCGGACACACCCTCAAATCTCAATTAGATATTCCTTTATAAAAAAGTAATATTAACTATGACAATCAAAGAATTAGAAAATCAACTTCTTGCCTTGAACTCAGTTGAGAAAGCTGAAGCCATACAGATATTAACCCAAACTTTAAGTAACGGTTCACAAGGAATTACTAAGACTCCCACCGTGTGTGGCGGTGATGCCTGTATTGCGAAAACTCGCCTTCCAGTTTGGCTGTTCGTGAGTTTGCGTCAGCAAGGTGCAAGCGATGCCGAACTTCTAAAGTTTTATCCCCATCTTAGTGCTGCTGACTTAGTGAATGTCTGGGCTTATGCTGATGCACACCCAGATGAAATTGAAACAGCACTGCAAGAGCAAGATGAAGCATAATCGATGGCAAGTCTCTATGCTGATGAACAAGTTCCGTTGCCAGTGGTGGAATTGTTACGCACTTTAGGTCACGATGTTTTGACAGTTCAAGAAGCAGGGAATGCCGGAATGTCTGACCCAGAGGTGTTAGCCTTTGCAGGGAGTAACAATCGTGCAGTTTTGACCCAAAATCGGCGCGATTTCATCCGATTACACATTCAACAACCTGACCATGCTGGCATCATTGTTTGCACAGCGGATAAAAACTTAGAGAAGTTAGCAACACGCATTAATGAGGCTATTTCTACGGAAAAAACTTTGAGAGGTAAATTGATTCGGGTGGTGCGTCCGCAGGGATGAAGAAGCGATCGCGAGTTCAACGAATATTACAAAAAATGGCTAGCAAATTCACCGACTCGCGTTTGGCTTAACCCATCGAAACTGATAAGGTTCGCCTTTTGATCCCCAAACTTGATTACCAGCGGCATCAAAAGCCCGATCTAAAGTGTCCATTCCCGTAGAATGCAAGACAATTCGGTTTGTTACTTTGACAGCGCCTTTATAGTCGCTGGGACAACCCGCCTCTGGTGTCTCGCCAATGTAGTGATCGCCGTCGCGTTTCAAGAATACACTACACTTGGCAGAACCAACGTCGCTCAATCTCACAACCCGCTTGGCTTCTGGCTGACTGCACAACCCAATGAAAGCTTCTGGGGTTGGGGGTTTAAAGGATTGCGATTCAATGCTTTGATTATCGGTAGTGGGGGCTATTTTCAAGAATCTCTGCCGGTAAGGTTTAGCAAGATTCTCAGACATGGCTTGTTCTTGATAGAGAAAAACTGTCTGGGGATTTTTCTTAGTATCCGCCACACTAACTTTACAGGTCGTCATTCTCACATTTGGAGCTTTTGGTTTGGCTTGCGCTTGTGCAGAAGTATCCATCACTCCTACCAAATGCGACACCACTTCCCCGACTTGCTGCTGAATGGGTAACGATGCTTGGAGGTTGTTCGCCGGACACGAATAAGCCGCTGTGCCAGTTGAGGAGACAAGGGCGATCGCGATCAAACTCCGAGTTCTTGTATTCTTCACAATAGTCTCCCAGTGCTAATCAAAAACATAACGTTCGGCAACGCGCCAGTAGCGAGAAAAGCGCTTAAGGTCAATATATCCGTCGTATTTCACAAACGGCTCAACAGGTAACACTTCGATAGGCAGCGATTCCTCAATTTTGTCGCAAATGCGGTCAAAACGGGGGCTAGGACTTTCTGTTGTAACGATTCCATCGGCATTGTGTTCCTTGGCACAAGCGATAACTTCAGCAGCGACATCCCCGCGTCGAATCGTTACTGGAAGTTCTAGCAAACATTCATAAATAAAAGTAATTCGCTTGAGACTCAGCTGCCACTCTTCAATCAAAGCATCATCCCAAACCCATATTGCAGGGCTTTCAGGGTAGGCTTGCAAGGCGGGATTTTCCGGACTTAAAACATCTCCATGCACCCAAATAATCGGCTGTTTCATTAATTCAAGACTCACGCACTCAAAACTCACGCACTCAAAACTCGCGCACTACCGACGCTTCTTCCCGCGCTGAAAACTCTTGCTACCGCCACTTCGATCGAAGCTTTGAGCTTTAGGAAACAATCGCTTCTCTAGTTCATCGTAGCTGCCCTCGAAGTCACAATGACTGTACAAAGGGCATTGGCGACAATAGACGCCATCCGTATAGCGTTCTAAGTTCTCCCGGTTAAAGAAATAAGGCTTTTGGCTAAAGGTGCTGGCAACCCACTGCCAGGAGAGATTATTGCTGGCTGGATCGCCATCCAGTAAGTGTTGCAAAAACCATCTTGCCCCGACTTGCCAACGAATCCGCCGCCAGTGAACTAAGTAAGCGGCTAGCCACATTCTCCCGTGGTTGTGCAGGTAGCCAGAGGTGTGCAAGTCGCGGCTAAAACTATCAATACAGACCATGCCGGTGCTACTTTTATCAACATCTTCCGGTAACTTTTCGGCATAGTCTTGGGCTATGTAGCCTGTCTTGTAAGGCTCTTGGTCTTCCCAAATGTCGTTTCCCAGTTTGGCATAGAGACGCTGCCAGTAATCGCGCCAGCCGAGTTCGTTGATGAGTTTTTGTGCGTCATCTCGGTTTTCCACTTTGTCCAGCACAGCATCCCGCACTTCTGCCAAGCTCAAGACGCCGTAGCGGAGATAGGGCGAAAGGCGCGTGACTGCGCCACTAAAAGAATTGCGCGTTTTGGCGTAACGGGCGGGATTTACTTGACTTAAGAAGGCTTCTGCGGCTTTACGTCCTCCTACGGTGGTAGCGATCGCGTCATCGCGTTCGGTAGCGGCGGGGAATTGTTCGCGCAGATAGGTAATTAAATCGTCGCGGCTGGCAAATTCCCGCCGCATATCTCGATTATTTGGCGTGGCGTTCATCGGTTAGCGATCGCTCCAAACTGATCGTTCCAAACTTATCGAGTGTATCAAGCGAATCGCCTTCTCGCGTTCGTCAAAAGCAAAAAACCCGCTTTCTCAAAGAAAACGGGTTTTTTGGAACTCACTGGATTGGTAAACTCGCTGGCGAAGGTAAATCTTCTTCCAACATCGGTGCGGGTGCTTCTTGTCGTTCCAAAAATTTACTCAAGGCGTAAGCCATATCTCCTCTCGTCATCGGATTTAGGGGATTCAGATTACCTTGTTCATCGGTATTGGCAAATCCCTCATAAAGTGCAGTTGCCATCGATTTTTTAGCCCAATCCGGTATATTTCCTGAATCTGGATACTTCGCCAGAATTTTAGCAACGGTGTCATTGGGAAACTGAAATACACCGTGAGCTTGGGCAAAGATGGATAAAGCTTCAGCGCGATTGATTTTTTGGTTGGGGAAAAACATATCTCCCCGATATCCCTTCATAATGCCAGTTTTTAAAACTGTCTGAATGTCGTTATATGCCCAGTGGGAAGAAGGTACATCTTGAACTGAAATAACTTCTTGTTTGGTGGCACCCGCTCGTTTATCAAGCTTAAAAGTTTTGACCAAAATTGAGGCAAGTTCTGCACGACTGATGAATTGTTCTGAACGAAACTGTCCATCAGGATATGCAGTCATTAATTTGGCAGCAATCACCTGTTCGATAGGGTCAGAGGGGGCATCTGAAGTAGGTTGTGTTTGAGCAGAAACAACTGCTGGAAAACATTGTAGAAGCCCCAATAGAGAAAGAGTGCCCAGGATCTGACGCATAATTAAAATCACTTTTCAGTTGCTAACTTCACTGTATAAACACTGTAACCAAGTCTTCATCGCCCATTCGGGTCAATCCAAACGGGGATGTTGGCGATACAGATGGTGACGAATCTGGAATTTGCAAAGTTGCAAGCAGTGCTAAAAGCGCAGATGCCTGCAAGGAGCAGCGCTAAGAGCCGATAGGAGGAAGAAGGCGATCGCAACAATCAGCCTAGATACTCCCAACCTAGACAAGCGCAACCTCTCGAATTATTAACTACCTTAGGAATCTCCAGATTAGCTTCTGATCGCTGTGTCATAATTACAATCCCTAGATATCAAGTTCTTAACTAGGTGTAGCTCACCCACTTTATTTTTATGAACTTTCACAGCGAAAACAGAAATTCCTACTCCTAAGCTGGTGAACTAGGATGAGAAGGGACAACTGGGAAGAGGGGAAAGATGAAGTCTCAAAAAAGGCGTACACCCACTTTCTTTATCGGCTATCCCTGGTTTGCCGGATTGCGCGGCTACTCGCTCTAGCGGATGCCGCTAACTGTAACTGTTCGCGTAGCAGTTGCATAAAATCATTCAACCTGCGTTCGTTCTCTCACACATGAGCAACTTTCCAGACTTATCCAGCCACGGTTATCAGGTCGTCCGAGAATTAGGACACAACCGCGCCGGTGGTCGAGTAACCTACCTGGCGCTCAATCTGAAAACACGGCAACCCGCCGTCATTAAAAGGTTTCAGTTTGCTAAAATCAACGCCACCTGGTCAGACTACGACGCCTACCAGCGTGAAATTCAAGTGTTACAGGGGCTGAATCATCCCGGAATCCCCCGCTACCTGGATTCCTTCCAGACATCCGATGGATTTTGTATGGTTCAGGAGTATAAAAAAGCACCGTCTTTAGCCGTGCCTCGTAGCTTCGATCCCGATGAAATAAAGAAAATTGCAGTTTCTTTATTAGAAATTCTCGTTTATCTGCAAAATCGCATTCCCACTGTTATTCATCGAGATATTAAACCTGAAAATATCTTGGTTGATAGCAACATCAATGTTTTCTTAGTTGATTTTGGTCTGGCTCGAATTGGGGATGGGGAAGTGACGATGAACAGTGTGGCAAAAGGAACTTTAGGGTTCATGCCGCCCGAACAATTATTCCATCGTCAACTCACTGAAGCCTCAGATTTATATAGTTTGGGAGCAACGCTGATTTGCTTATTAACTGGCATCAAATCTGCTGAGATCAGCCAGTTAATTGATGATGATTATCGAATTAATTTCAAGCATCTCGTTCCCAAACTCAGTCTGCGGTGGATTGACTGGTTGCAAAAGATGGTGGAAATTAAACCAAAAGACCGCTATCCTAACGCAGCGATCGCGTTGGAAGCACTCAATCCCATTTATGTGATTCGCGTACCAGAAGCGAAGCTGAGTAAACCCATCCTGGAATTTAAGGCAAGAAAATTAGGTGAAAGGGTGACTCAAACAATCGCAGTTACAAACTCGATTCCTGATACCCTTCTGGAAGGAAATTGGGAAGTGGCACCCCACGAAAGCGATCCCCCTCATACACCAGATACTCACACTTGGATTTCTTTTGATTTCGTTAAGTTTGAGAACAATCAGGCAAAGTGCAAAATCAATGTGAATACCAGCCGTTTGATGGCAGATAAAACCTACGAGCGACATCTGTTATTACACACAAATTCTCTGCCAGAAACTCACGATATTACTGTTAAGATTCAGACTGCGCCAGTTCCGATTGCGAACAAAAAACTACCTTATATCGCTCTCGCTTTACTGGTGACACTTGCTGCTTCAGCGGCTTGGATTGAGGGAATCGCTTGGGGCGGAACGATTGCCCAAGTTGGGGCGATGGGTGTGGTAATGGCTGGGTTTGTAACGCTGTTTGTCGCTGCATTTGGTGTGGCAGCAGCGGCTACGGCGGCGGCTGGGGCTGTGTTTGTCGCTAAGCTTCTGTCCAAGTATAAAGTTAAGTTTGCGGGTATAGACACGGTGGTAGCTTTATTGGTGGCGGGAATTGTCGCTTTTTTTGTGACAGGTTTTGGCGAGCAGTTTAGAGCGGCAAATTCGGCGGCGGTTGGGTTTGAAACGGTAGATTTTGCTGTATTTATGGCTGGGTTTGGGGCACAGAGTCTAGCCGTTAGTTGTTTGAAAAGAGGATTTAGTCCCAATCTGGCGATTGGGGTGTCGCTATTAGCAATGGCGTTAGGCATGACTTTAGGAATTGGCTTCCAAGTTGGGTTGCTAAATCCTTTGGTGATGGGCGCTGTTTTGGCAGTTGGTTTGCCTTTGGGAACCATCTTGTTTTATCCCCCTTTTGAGCGGGCAAGGTTGATTGGTAACTATCGCAAGTTTGAGCAACATTTGATTAAGCCGTAGTCAGGAAATTTGACTCACGCCGGGTGCAACTTTTTTCAGGGAGTTCGGGCAAAGGCTTTCAACCTGTTTTACAGGTTGAAAGCTTTAAGGTAAGAGATTTATCTTCAAGCTGAGGGACAGTCTCATTCAGGCAGGAAGGATATTCATGCAGTGAATCCTGGCAATCGTCCTATTTGTTAAGGCTGGTGGTAATCTCTTTGGGTAAAGAATAATTGTATGTTTATACAGATATCTCAGAATTTTGAGAGCGATCGCAAAAAGCAGAAATATGTTCCCAGATATTTGTGACAAATTAATCTTCCAGTTACTCCGGTAATCGTCCCAAAAACTGTCTCCGATATGACCTAAAATATTTCCGAATCAATTCTTTGAGTCATTCTATAGCGATCGCGCAGTTAATCCTGCTTTAAGATGTAAGCTTAAGGTGCTTTCATCCAAAGCGATCGCACTTCTACTCTTTGCCATACTCCTGTTGTGCGTCAGCACCAAAACAAATTTCAAGAGCCAGCTCTTGTTAATCCCTCTTATCTAGAGCTGCCAGCCGAATGCTACGGCATACAGCTTTAAGCTCATCCTTTGCTTGATTAACAGTTTTTTTAATCACTCCAACTTTCACTAGCCTTGTTAGGATACAATTGTCGGCTGAGTAAGAACTACCAGATGCTGCCTCTTGATAAGCGAGGAAATAGTCTACACTGCAAGGACTCGCTTCTGGGAGCGGCTAATACACCTGCCTCCAAAACAACCTTATTACCACTCTCCTACACGAGCCTCTTATGGAAACTAGACAATACACAGAAGATATAGATTTTAAAAAATACTGGCTTATCCTCAAACGGCGTTGGCTACCCGCCACCACCGTCTTTGTATTTACAGTTTCAGTCGCTACCGCATTTGCATTCTTAAAAAAGCCTACCTACGAAGCCGAAGGGAGGCTTTTGTTTAAGAAGCAAAATACGACTTCTGCCTTAGTCACAGAGGCAGGAGCAAAAATCGGACAGTTGGAACCGCTAAACGTCTTAAACACGCCTCTAGATACAGAAGCAGAGATAGTCCGTTCTGAGCCTCTGATACAAGAGACGATAAAATCCCTAAAGCTAAAAGACCAAAAGGGAGACCCTCTAAAAACGATTGATTTCCTAAAACAGCTTACGGTAAAAGGAATCAAAGGAACTGATGTTTTGCAGATATCCTTTAAAAGTAAAGATCCCGAAGAAGCTGCAAAGATAGTCAACAAGGTGATGACTCTGTATCGCGAGAAGAACATACTGAATAACCGCGCTCAAGCAGCTGCGGCTCGCGAATTTATTACGAAGCAGCTACCCAAGACTGAAGCGAATGTTCGTCAAGCAGAAGCCGCTTTGCGTAGTTTCAAAGAACAGAATAACATTGTAGCTCTAGAGGAAGAAGGAAGCTCAGCGGTAAAAGCGATCGCAGAGCTAGACAGCAAAAAAGCTCAAACTCAGGCTGAACTTGAAGATGCAAGTGCTAGAGTCGCCGCCTTTCAAAATAAGATAGGTCTGAATTCACAGCGGGCTATGGCACTAAACTCGCTTAGTCAATCTCCCGCAGTTCAGCAAGTGTTGATAGAACTCCAAAGAATTGAAGGGGAGCTGACAGTCGAGCGTACCCGCTTTCAGGATGAAAGCCCCAAAATAATTAATCTCGAAAGTAAACGAACGGCATTAAAAGGTTTACTACAGCAACGGGTAAACCAGGTTGTTGGCAGTAACCAACAAGTGTCCGGAGAAAATTTACAAATTGGTGAACTTGAGCAAAAACTAACCGCAGAATTAGTCAATGCAGAAGTGCAACGCTTAGGTTTGGCGAATCAAGTCGGTTTTCTATCTCGCGCTCAGTCGGCATACAAACAAAGAGCTAACATTTTACCTAGATTACAACAGGGTCAGCGGGATTTACAACGGCAAGTAGAAGCCGCGCAATCTACCTATCAAATTCTTTTGAAAAATCTTCAAGAGGTACAAATTGCGGAAAATCAAAATGTAGGTAACGCTAGTTTAATTGCCGCCGCTACAGTTCCAGAAAAGCCCGTAGGTACTCGCAAGATAATCATCCTAGCAGCCGGAATTGTGGCAGGCAGTCTACTTTATGTAATCACTGCTTTCCTTGTAGACCTGAAAGATCCAACCATCAAAACCGCCAAAGAGGTACGAGAGTTATTTAAGTATACCGTCTTGGGAATGGTTCCTTCTTTGAAGAAAAAAGTAACTTTTCGCAGTAAGAAGCTAGAAAGAATTGTTCCGCAGCTTCCCGTTAGAGATAATCCACATTCGGTGATTAGTGAAGCTTACCGAATGCTTCAGGCAAACTTGAAGTTTCTCAGTCCAGATCAAGAGCTGAAAGTCATTGCGGTGACAAGTTCTGTTTCTAAGGAAGGCAAGTCTACGGTTTGTGCCAACTTGGCTATCGCTATGGCTCAACTGGGAAGACGAGTTTTATTAATAGATGCGGATCTGCACCATCCCATGCAGCATCACATCTGGGACTTGACTAATGCAATGGGTCTGAGCGATGTCATCGTTAATCAAGCTGAGTTTGAGATGGCGGTGCGCGAAGTGATGGATAACCTGGATGTGCTTCCTTCGGGCGTAATTCCTCCTAATCCTTTGGCTCTTGTTGACTCAAAACGGATGGCTGGATTAATTGAAAATTTTTCTAAAAACTACGATTTTATAATCCTTGATACGCCTCCAATCGTTCTGGTGGCAGATGCTCTGGCAGTAGGCAAGATGACCGATGGTATTTTATTGGTAGTTCGCCCAGGCGTGGTTGATACTGTCAGCGCTGCTGCTTGTAAGCAATTTTTGGTGCAATCAGGTCAGAAGGTCTTGGGTTTGGTCGTCAATGGTGTGATTGTGGAAAACGAACCTGATAGTTATTTCCACCATGCCAAGGCATACTACAAGGAAGATGCCAGTACGCCAAAAATGCTGACAGCGAAGGCTCCTAAAAACAGCGATCGCTCTTAAACAAGCATTCGTCGATACTTCTAGATCCAACCATAAGCGTACCGTTGTAGAGACGTTCTCTACGCTTATGGCAAATCATCTTCTCCTAACCGTTTTCGGGGTAGGGGAATTTTGTTATGGGAAAGGGGCTAGTCCCCTTTCCGGGCAGAGAAGACCGCTGATATACACTTGCTCAAATGCCGTTACTCAAATGCCGTTACGTTGATAGCTCTCCCCCGATAGGAAAAGTAAGCAAATTCGCTCTTGCAGGCTGCTACTGCGGATCGGTAAAGAAATATTTTTTAAGTAAAGAATATTAAATAAAATTGTATTTTTGTATAGTGACTGTCAAATTCCACTTTGAACTTTTAAATACGGACTTCATTCGCAGTTTATGTCCGATGCCTCGGAAAGTTAATTGTAAAGTCAGAAAGTACAATTTATACAATTAAGTGGTTTTACGTAGAAACTCAGCCTGCAACTGCCATAAGAAGTTTTTTATAATTCCTATCTCTGATAGTAGTATGCCTCAAAAAGTTAATTGTAAAGTCAGAAAGTACAATTTATACAATTAAGTGGTTTTACGTAGAAACTCAGCCCACATCTGCCATAAGGAGTATTTTATAACTCCTACTTTTGGTAGTAGTAATAGCAGTGGCGAGTTCTCCTTTAGGGTAGTATTAGATTTGGTAAAAGCTTAGGAATGGCTTGGTCAGGGCTTTCCGGGATTGGGAGGAATTATTGTGCAGTGTTAACATTGAGCAAATTCTTTAGCTTCCTAGCATCTTGCACCTCATTATAAAGTTGCCATGAAGTCAAGTAGGAAATTTGAGAATTTTCTGTAAAATCTGGCAAATTCAATTTACTTAGGTGGGGTTTTACAGTAATCTAAGCAATCATAAGGAAGGAAATCTCAGACTCTCAAGTCAGCTAAGCAATCATGCTGAAATAAATCTACTGAGAGGCTGCTTAATTAATCTTTAGTTACAACAAAAAATTACCAGTACACCTAGCTATATAGGTATTCTTGTTATGCGTAAACCTGTTTTGACTATCTTCTACCAGTTCAATCCGAGTGGCATTAGCATTGGGGGGATTCAAACAGTCATACGTACCTTTGTCAAATATGCTCCCAGCGAGTTTGAAATTAGGCTGGTAGGAACGGAGAACGATCCATCACAACCCATAGGAGTATGGAGAGACGCCCAGTTGGCAGGCAGAGAGATCCGCTTTATGCCCTTGTTTTTTATAGAAAACGATAACTTTAAAAAATTAGTACCAACCACTATTAAATATACGGCTGCCCTTTTGGGTCGGAACTTGAGTTCGGATTTCATGCACTTTCACAGGCTGGAACCGACGCTTTTTACTCGCAACTGGTCAGGAGAAAAGACTCTTTTTATTCATAACGATATTCAAAAACAAATTAATTCTGCGGATAAAAAAAATGCGATTCTATGGCAACGTTTTCCAGCAGCGTATTTTGCTATCGAACGCTATCTTGTAAGTCAGTTTTCTCAAATCTTGTCGTGTAATACTGAATCGGTGCAACATTACCAACAGCATTACCCAGAGATAGCAGAGCGCATTTCCTACGTCAAAAACACAGTAGATAACGAAATCTGCTACCCATTGACCTTAGATGAACGAGAGGAAGGTAGGCGCACACTTGCACAGCAGATGGGTTTAGCGGAAGATACGCGCTTTATTCTATTTGCTGGCAGACTTCACCCCCAGAAAGACCCTCTGTTGCTAGTCCGCTCCATTGCCGCCCTGAACGATGCAACTGTTCACCTCCTCATAGCAGGCGATGGGGACTTAAAAGAGGAGATAAATTCTGAGATTTCCCGCCTTGGATTGTCCGAACAGGTAACGCTGCTGGGTGCGTTAGCCCAGACAGAACTTGCACAGTTGCAGCGCGTATGCAGTGTTTTCGTCCTAACGAGCGCCTATGAAGGTCTTCCGATGGTCGTTCTCGAAGCGCTTGCCAGCGGTACGCCAGTAGTGACAACTCAATGCGGCGAAACTCCAAATCTACTCACTGCTGGAAGTGGAGTTGTCTGCGAAGAGCGATCGCCAGCCGCAGTTGCAGATGCCTTGCGGAAGGTACTGCACAACGGTGGAGATTATCCAATCGAGGCGTGCGTTCAAGCTGCCAAACCTTACGGTGCCAAGACCGTCGTGGGTGACATCTACAGCAATATGCTAAGCCGCTGGCAACAGCGAAATTGGTCTACTAGCCAGATTAATCAAAAAAGCTTTACCGGGGTTTCACAATGAAAAGTGCCAATGCCAAAATGAAAATTGCCGTAATCGGAGCAAAAGGGCTGCCTGCCAAACAGGGTGGGATTGAGCATCACTGTGAAGAAATTTATTCACGGGTTGTGGAACAGGGTCATGAAGTGGATTTGTTTGCCCGTTCCTCCTACACAGGAGATATTTCGCTCAGCGCTTATAACGTTCATGGTGTGCGGGTTGTTTCCATCCCCAGCTTGAATATCAAGGGAATGGATGCCCTGTTGAGTTCGGCGCTGGGAGCGATCGCTTCCAATGCGAAGCGTTATGATATCGTTCACTTCCACGCTTTAGGACCAGCCCTCTTTACCTGGATGCCCAAAATTGCTTCCTCGGCAAAAGTTGTTGTTACCTGTCATGGCTTAGACTGGCAACGTGCCAAATGGAACAAAGCTTCTAGTGACCTAATCCGTCGCGGCGAACGTGCTGCTGTCCGCTTCTCTGATGGGATGATCGTCGTATCAGAGGAACTGCGCTCATACTTTAAGGAAACTTACGGTAAAGAGACAATTTATATTCCTAACGCACCCTCAAATATGGGTGATTCAGACCCTACTTTTAGCTATGGAACTTCGTTAGGTCTAGAACAGGGACGCTATATTCTATTTTTAGGTAGACTCGTACCGGAAAAGTGCCCCGACTTACTCATCAAAGCCTTCCAAAATCTTCAGCAAGAAGGATGGAAACTCGTCATGGTGGGCGGTACGAGCGATACCAATGAGTTCACCTCGGAAATAACCGAGATGGCGGCGAATAACAAGAACATCATATTCACAGGTGAACTTAGAGGTCCCCGTCTGGCAGAAATCCTTCGGGGCGCGGGATTGTTTGTACTTCCTTCTGAGTTGGAGGGATTACCTCTATCAATGTTGGAAGCAATGCAGGAAGGTGTTCCCGTACTCGGTAGTGATATTCCCGTGCATCAGCAATTGCTCCGCAAAGATCGAGGGATGCTTTTCCAGGTGAAAAATGTAGATTCCTGCCTCCGCAGCTTGGAATGGGCAATCAATCACCAGAAGGAATTGGCGGTAATGGCTAAAAACGCCCAGCGTTATGTGCAAGCAAACTATACCTGGAACCAGATTACTAGCGAAACGTTGGACTTGTATAGCACACTCACCGCCCTTGTTCCAATAAAACCAGACCCAAAACGAGACTCAAAACGGTCAATTCCAGTTTCAATCTAAATTGTCAATATAACTTAATATTTTTTGTCAGGGGATAGGGGCGCACAAATAACTGTACGCCCCTACTATTTTTTGTCTTGGAATTTGTTTTACCAGTTCACCAATGTTATAAGCGCGACTCCCATGCTTACACCAAATTACCTATGTACGTACTAGCACCATTCAGTTATAAAACTGAGCTTTTAGGACAAATTAACCACGAACCCTTGAAATGGCTGGTAAAAAATTATACTTAAGGAGATTTCCCTAGGTTTGCGGATTTATCAAGGAGTTCCTTACAATTAATTAAATAAATACACTGATGCCAAAGCCACGTACTATCTCCTATGGTGGAGACGTAAAGAAAGCTACATCAGAAAAATGAACACCTTTATCAAGAAACTAATTGCTACGAGCGTCATGTTTCTCTTTACGGCTGCTGGTTTCGTAGTATTGGCATTTTCCGTAGTCTTGATGACGGTTGAATCCCTTGTCTCGCAAGTGTTGTCACAAGTAACAGCACTACAAAAGCATTCTTTAACAGAACGTGTCAGCGTCGTGAAAGCACCGTCTTCTGTTAAAGGCTAATGCCTTGGTACTTAGCAGATAAGGTACCAGTATTCAGGGGCGAATTGCGTGTACGGGCGCGGAAGATAAAGCAGCCTGCTCCTTAGAATCGTCAGGAGTTCCGTAGTAAATGCCCCTGCCATTGGTGCCAATAAAGACCAAGCCAAACTTCTGCCAACTCGCCTCCATCACATTTGGCTCGCCACCGATGGGATTTTGGCTAGAACCGATGCTTATCCAAGTTTTGCCTTTGTCGAGAGAACGGAAGATTCCCTCGCCCATACCAGAAATTTTTCCATACAAATAAAGCACCGGAGTTGTACTTCCTGTCTGCGGTTTTCCGAAAGTAAACAAATGCGCCTTTTCTACTGAAGGCAGCTTAGCGAACGTTTTGCCACCGTCTGTGGAGTGGAATAAACCTTCCCAGTCTAAGCTGAGCCAGACTTCATTTTTCGCATCTGGAACTGTTTTCAGCGCATACGAATAGTAGTCACTCTTAATATTGGGAATCGATGAGTTGACAACGCTAAAGGATGCACCTTGGTCAGTGCTGCGGTAAACTTTGCCGTCGCTGTAATAGTAAAAAGTATTTCCATCTACTTTATCCGCCACCAAGGGCTGACCCCAATACCACGGACCTTCTGGGCCATTCGGTAGTCCTGACACTGCACTCCATGAAGCGCCGCCATCAGTGGTACGTAAGGGTGGAGCTTTACTGACAGCTACAACGAACAAGTTTGGGTTAGTTGCGGATATCGCTACGCGCAGCGGCATTGATGCCGGAAATGAGGCAAACCTCTTCCAGGTTAATCCGCCGTCTGTTGAAGTTGCTCCTGTATAAGTTGAGTTCCACCTCGAACCGCCAACGCGGACGAGGCGCAAGGGATCGCTTTGGGAGTAGGCGATGCCATAGGTGTCGCGATTGGCGTTATTGATTAGAGAAATCCCTTCAAACCTTTTGGCGGGAAAGGCGTTAAGCCCATTGTTGTGATAGAAACCGTCTACATCGGCTACCCCACTCAACAAGAGTGCGCCTTTGGGAGGTGCAGCGATCGCAAAAGCGACGACCTCTTCATGTCCTTGCTCATAGTTAGTCCAAACGACCGGATTGGCGTTGATATTGTCTGTCTGCCAAATTCCGAACCCGTCAGTTAACCATGCTTTCCCTGCCACTTTTGGGTCAAACTCAATAGCGGAAGTCCACAGGGAAAACATGGAGTCATCCCACCAAGGAACCGTATGCTTTATCGATGCCTTTAACTCTTTCCAAGTGGCACCACCATCTGAGGTTCTGTAGATTTTAGTAGCGGTAGATTGACCCAAGGCTACCAGTAAATCGTTGGGATTATTTGGGTTAACGCCCAAGGCATTAAAAGCTACTGGTTTTTTTTCTGGGGTGATGTTGCTCCAAGTCCCGTTTTGATACTTGCTAACCCCCGCCATGTGGGTTACATACAGAATACTGTTGTTAGCAACAGCCATTCGCTGGGCTTGTACTGGACTTCCCGCTATTTTGCTCCACGTAACACCCGTGTCAGTGGACTGATAAATGCCGTCTCCGTAAACATTCGCATAGACTAAACCGGGTACTTGGTTGTCAAACACAATTCCCAAGATGCCAACGCCTTTGGTAAACGTTGGGGATAAAGTTGCGACTTTCGCCCATGTCGCGCCTGCATCTGAAGACTTCCACAGCCCATCGTGCCGCGAACCAAAGAAAATAACGTTGGAGTTGGCTGGATTGACAGCTAGCCTTTTTCCCGCCCAACGATGGTCGTCATTGCTGTCCATCCCTAAGTCTAGGTTTAGTTTAGTCCAGTTTTTTCCTCGATCTGTGGACTTAAAGATTGACCCTTTGGGTTGCCACTGGGAGTATTTACCGGCTGCCATGTAGACGATATTTGGGTTGTTGGGATCTGTTGCGATCGCTTCTCCCCCGTAATATGTTTTCTCTTGACTTTTGAAGCTGTCATTTAATGGAATCCAGGTTTTATCTTCGGCATTCCAGCGATAAAAGCCACCAACGTCGGTTCTGATATAAACCAGATCCTTTTGTGCGTTGTGGATATAAACACCTGTAACAAACCCTCCGCCGCCTATCGACACGTTAGCCCAGCGATACCCATTTGCCCCAGCGACGGAGGAAGTGGGTGCCATCGGTACGGACACAAGATCCGCGCCGACAATCGGCTGTTGGTTGCTACTAGCAGTACACCCAAGCATAATGCCAATAAACACAGGAGCCACAGCTCGATGGAGAAGGTTTAATATCATGATTGCCTAAATACTGGTAAGATTACAGACCTTTTGCAGAGAATAATTGAGTTATCTATTTCATAAAGTTGAAGTTCTCATGAAAAATTATCAAGCATTCCATCGCTCAATACCAAATGTGTAAATATTAAGTGTCTTTATAAAAGCTTTAAACTTTGGGGGCAAATTCTCACAAATCCACACAGTTGTCTGTGGTAAATTAAACTTGCTTGCTTAGGAAGAGATTGGCACCCAATTACAATCACTTTAACTGCTACTGAGATATTTTTGCCAGTCTGTACTAGCATTAGTGGCAATTGACTATTTATTCAATGAAATATGCTGACGACCTTAGAAGGCCGTCTACTGATGCAGTAGCGATGAACCAAGGCAAACTGAGGAGAAAAATGTGCTGGAGCTGAGCCACCTGCTCAAAAAAATGATGAGTATTCTACCGATTTTCCCGAATCTTGCGCCGCTAAAGACTCCCAAGTTGCGATCGCTATCGATAAATCTCTTTTTCTGGAAGTCTTCATTGGTAGAACATCAAGGATTTCTCCGTAATATTTGCGACTTTGAGGAACAACAAGCATGAGCTTAAAAACTCAAGTCATGCGGGGAGGAATCTACCTAGTACTACGTCAGGGGCTAGGAGTATTCATCAGTCTGGCAGGAGTGATGCTAGTTACCAAGGTCATCGGGCCGGAGAACTACGGGCTTTATGCTGCCGCTGTTAGTATATTTTTGTACCTTCAAATGCTTAGTCAGCTAGGCATTGAAGTTTATCTGGTGCGGCGGGAAGGGGAAGAAGAACTAGGAGTCTACCACCAAGCTTTCACCCTACTGTTATTTCAAGCGTTGGCAGGAATGCTTTTAGCTTTTTTGGCGCTTCCTTTAATCGAAAGCTGGGTAAAAATCCAAGGGTTTCGCCCGGTAGCGCAAGTCTTGTTTCTGGGACTTCCCGTCGTTCTCCTCAATCAAGTCCCGATGGCTCGGCTAGAGCGCAATCTAGATTACAAACGGGTCGCTTTAATTGAACTTCTCGGTCAGTTAGTTTACTACGTGATAGCCTTTCCGATGGCTTTTCGGGGATCCGGAGTTTGGGCGTTGGTGGCTGGATGGTGGCTACAGCAAGTTCAAACTCTAGCACTACTCTACTGGAGTGCAGGCTATCGTCCCCGCTTTGCTTGGAAGTTGGATTTAGTTAAGCAGATGTGGGGGTACAGCATGAGCTTCTCCGCATCAATTTGGGTGTGGCAACTGCGTACCCTAATCAACCCCTTGCTAGTAGGTAGGTTCGCCGGGGCGGAAGCGGTAGGATACGTGGCTTTAGCCATTCGCATTATCGAGATTCTTGGTTTTGTCAAAGCTGCAACCTGGCGAATTTCTATTGCTACCCTCTCCCGCTTGCAGGGGGACAAAGAACGCCTAGTAAAAGCTGTAACGGAAGGAATGGGTTTACAGATATTAGCAGTGGGCCCGCTGTTAGTCGGAGTTAGTTGGGTTGCTCCTTGGCTAATTCCGCTAGTATTTGGCGATCGCTGGATTCCTGTAGTGCAAGTTTATCCTTTTATCGCCTTGGGCTATCTGACCAACTCCCTGTTTAATATGCACTCCTCAGCACTCTACGTTCTGCGGCGAAACTGGGAAGTTACAGCCTTTCACATCGTACACATGGCTCTTTTTGCGGGAGCAGCATTTTTGCTTTTACCCCGCCTGGGATTAATCGGATACGGTTGGGCTGAGGTAGTAACTCTGGCGAGTTACGTTGTAATTCACTTCTACTTGGTGCGGGATATTGGCAACCCAGACTATCGACTGACTGGCTTATGGTGGAGTGCTTTTGCCGCTGCTCTGTTTGCTTATCAGTTAGGATGGTGGGCGGCGCTGGGATTAGTAGCAGTGGCTTTGTTGCCCAGTACCCACCAAAAGCTGAGAGATTACATGACAAGTATCAGGGGAGCAAAGTCTGAAGGCGCGTCTTCAAGTTAGCGCGATCGTACCTGCGGACTCTCAATGTTAAAAGTTATACCATTGGATTTTGGAATTGTCGTCGATAAAATCGTGAAATCCTTTACAGGCAAGGTTTTCCCAATCCAAAATCCAAAATGGTATTAGCGGCTGCTCAGAAAATTTAGATTGATTTTCCTTCCCTATGTCACCAGCTCAACCTGTAGGCCCTCTCCTAAACTTCATTGAAAAGAGATTCGCCATTCTTACCCTGGTAGTCTTCACAGGGGTCTTGAATTTTGCCAGCTATTACAATGTGTCTGAGGGCGTACCAGGATACGGCTTTTACGTCTCGTCCTCCTTTGACCGGATGGTGTCGCTGCTGCAATATGGGATTTATGCGACAACTTTATTCTTTATTATTGCCCGGTTTAAAAGTGTTGTTCGCCCTGCGCTGAGAGACCCATTCTTATTAGTTTTGATAGGGCTTATTGTCACCTCATTTTTCTGGTCTGATTTCCCAAGTATATCGAGGAAAGCTGGCGTATTTGCATTAATAACAACCTTATTTGGATTGTATCTGGCTTCCCGCTTTAGCTTAAAAGAGCAATTAAGGATAATCGCTTGGGCGTTGGGTATAGTTGTCGTATTTAGCTTATTGTATACGCTAGTTTTGCGAGGATCGGGAATAGAGAATGGGACTCATTCGGGAGCTTGGCGAGGACCTTTATTACACAAAAACCTCTTTGCTCGGCTGATGCTAGTATGTGCGTTTCCTCCATTACTGGCTGCTCTGGATCTTCGTAACAAGTACCGCTACCTTGCGTTTGGTGTTGCTGGTCTGGCAACTGCTCTAATTATACTTTCAACTTCAAAAACTGCCCTAGTTATCTTTCTTACTCTAATAATTCTTTTACCTCTGTATAGAGCTTTGCGATGGAGCGATAACCTGGCAATTCCCTTCTTCATCACTTTGATATTAATAGGAGGAAGTATGGCTACATTTACTGTAGCCAGTTGGGATAATTTGTTGTTTAGTTTAGGGAAAGATCCTACTCTGAGTGGTCGTACAGAGATTTGGGAAGCAGTCATGCATAAAATTTGGGAGCGTCCTTGGCTAGGTTATGGGTATCAAGCTTTTTGGATAGAAGGAGGAGAGTCAGATTATGTGTGGCGCGTACTTCGATACAGGGTGTATCAGGCTCACAATGGCTTTTACAATATAGGAGTAGAAATTGGTTTATTAGGAGCCTTGTTTTTTGTAATTAGCGTGGTTTTTGCTTATATACGGGCAATCAGATATATGCGTTCAAGTAAAACATCAGAAGCTCTATGGCCTCTAATCTACTTAACGTTCTTGCCTATGTATAATTACACCGAAAGTACGATTGTCGAACCAAATTCTATTTATTGGGTTTTGTTTGTCTCAATCACTTTCTCTTTAAGAAATATCCAAACACTAACAACTAGGAAAGAAAGCGAAAGATTCAGGGAAGAAAGTGTTAGCCAAACAGGGGTAGAAAGCTTTCCTTAATGTTCCAGATTAACCAGACTGGAATAGGAGGAACCTCGACCCTCACAAGCAAAAAACTTGCGGAGAATGTGAGAGAGAGCCTCACAGTCAGCATTTCCCCGCTCAGCCTGGGAAGGAGATAACAAGATATCAGAGTAAGCTGGTTATGCCTTTCGTCCGATAAATTACTTGACTCTACCTATCAAAAATAAAGGGATTATTTCATGAATACCCAGATGAAACTATCGGAAAATACGCAACAATTGCTCAATTGTCCAGTTTGTCAGTCAAAGTTAGAATTGGTCAAAGAGGAATTTGAATGTACAAATTCTGAGTGTAAGGCTCATTTTCCGGTAGTTGATGGGATACCTGTTTTAATCAATGAGTCTTCAAGTATCTTTTCTTTTAGCGATTTTTTAAATCGTCAAGATACAACTTTCAATTTTCAATCTCAGTCAAAATTGAAAAAGGTTATTGCAAATTTACTTCCGGATATTCATGCCAATATCAAGGGAAAAGACAATTATGATCAGTTTTTAAAGCTGGTGATGAAGCTGAATGAAAAACCTAAGATATTGGTGGTTGGTGGGGGTATCGTGGGAGATGGAATGGAAGCTGTTTTTTCCAATCCCGCTCTGGAAATTGTTAGCACTGATGTTTCTTTTGGTCCTTGCACAGCATTAATCTGTGACGCTCACGACATACCCTTTGCTGAAAACTCGTTTGATGGGGTAATTGTACAAGCTGTACTTGAACACGTTCTAGATCCCAACCGATGTGTAGAAGAAATTTATCGGGTACTTAAAAAAGGAGGAGTAGTTTACGCAGAAACTCCCTTTATGCAACAAGTACACATGGGAAGATATGATTTTACTCGATTTACTCATTTAGGACATCGCCGTTTGTTTCGTAAGTTTGAAGAAGCTTCTAGTGGCGCAGTGTGTGGCCCAGGAATGGCATTAGCTTGGTCATATCAATACTTTCTTTTGAGTTTCGTGAAATCTGATGCGGCAAAATCGGCGGTGAAAGCTTTTACCCGATTGACTTCCTTTTGGTTAAAATATTTAGACTATTTTTTAATTGATAAGCCTGGTACATTTGATGCAGCATCAGGATATTATTTTATCGGGACAAAGAGCGATCGCGTTCTTTCTGACCGAGAATTGCTTAAACTCTACAAAGGGATACAATAGAGTTTTTGCTGATTAAGATTGGTAAAAATTTATTGCCGGATTCAAAATGTCTAAGGTGGCAATTTTTCTCACCTCCCTGGAAGGTGGTGGCGTTGAGAGAGTGCTAGTTAACTTGACTCGTGGTTTTATCGAGCAAGGTTTAAGCGTAGATTTAGTTTTAGTTAAGGTCGAAGGACCTTTTTTGCCCCTGGTTCCGCCAGAAGTAAACATCATAGACTTACAGGGGAAGCGGCTAATCACTAGTCTTCCCGCGCTGGTACGCTATCTAAAAGAAAACAAACCGCAAGCTTTACTTTCGGCTTTGGAAGATACGAACTTGGTGGCTTTGTGGAGTCGAAAACTAGGTGGTGTATCAACTCGAATAGTCGTTAGCGTACATAATACTCTTTCAATAGAATCCAAAAATTCAACTCAACTCAAAAGGCGAATTTCACCTTATTTGGCACGCTGGTTTTACCCGTGGGCTGATGCAGTTGTTACAGTCTCTCAAGGGGCGGCGGATGATTTAACAAAATTGGGTTTACCGAAGGAACTGGTTAAAGTAATCTACAACCCAGTTGTTACCCCGGAACTTTTTAAAAAAGTTGCTGAACCTTTGGATCATCCTTGGTTTAAACCAGATTCCCCTCTAGTGATTTTGGGTGTAGGACGCTTGGAAAAGCAAAAAGATTTCTCAACGCTGATTCGCGCTTTTGCACAAGTGCAGCAGCATCGTCCGGCAAAGTTGATGATTTTGGGTGAGGGAAAAGAACGACCCCAGCTTGAGGCTTTGGTGCAGGAACTAGGTTTAACAGAAGTTGTAGCTTTACCTGGGTTTGTGGCGAATCCTTATGCTTACATGGCTGCATCGGCGGTGTTCGTTCTCTCGTCTTTATTCGAGGGATTGCCTACTGTATTAATTGAGGCGATGGCTGGAGGAACCGCGGTTGTTTCTACTGATTGTGAAAGTGGGCCAGCAGAGATTTTAGAACAGGGTCGCTATGGGAAATTAGTACCTGTGGGAGATGTGAAGCGTATGGCAGAGGCTATTATTAACACTTTAGATGAGCCTCGAAATTCTGAAGCTTTACAGCAAAAGGCTATGGAATACTCTCTTGTAAATGCTTTAACAGCGTATCGGCAGGTGTTGGATGTTAGCTAACGTTATTTTCTTCCTTTGATTCTGGTTTAATCGGAGAAATTTATTAGGCTGGATTGAGGAACGAACCGATAGATTCAGTAAGTTTTTGAGTGAGAAGAAAGTAACATAGCAATGGATAGAATTTAAAAAGTTTGAAGAGATAAAGCATGAACAATAATCCGAAAGTTAGCATTCTCATCAACAACTACAATTATGCTCGTTTCTTGGCGGAAGCGATTGACAGCGCTCTCAACCAAACTTATCCTCACACTGAGGTAATTGTAGTAGATGACGGTTCTACTGATAATTCACGGGAAATTATTGCCGGTTACAAAGATAAAATTACCCCAGTGCTAAAGGAAAATGGGGGGCAAGCTTCGGCTTTTAATGCAGGTTTTGCCGCGAGTACTGGAGATATCATTTGTTTTTTAGATGCTGACGATATCTATGTGTCAGAAAAAGCGGCAGAAATTGTAGATGCGTTTAGCGATCGCGCAGATTTAGGATGGTGTTTTCACTCGCTTAAGTGGGTGGATGCTGAGGGGAAACCTTCTCTCACTCAAAATGGCAATGAAGCTGCATCCATTCCTAAAAAAGGTGATGAAAATCTTAAGCGGGAATACGATCTGCGAGAACACATAAAAAAGGGCAAGCTGAAGGATAAATTAGACAATCTTCCTTCTACCACAGCTCTATGTTTTAGGCGATCGCTTCTACAGCAGATTCTGCCAATGCCTGAAGCCAAGCGAATTGGTCTTAATGATGGTTATTTAGAATTTGCTTCAATAGGGCTGAGTAAAGGGCTAATTTTTGATAGAGAATTAGCCCTTTATCGAGTACATGGCTCTAATGCCTATTCTATGAGGAAGGATAAACAAAAGGTGCAAGCCCGAATCATTGTCCTTACCGCTTATTGGCTCAAGAAGAATTTCCCATCGCTTTCTAAGTTTACCAATAACTTGTTGGCAACAGGTTTGGGGATGTATCGTCGTTCTGGAGGAGTTGAGGAGGAATGTCAGGAATTTGTTAAACGTTATTTATCTTCGGTGACGCTACCAGAAAAACTTGAAATTTATCTGAGAGCGTTTTACAATTACCTGAAAAATACTAAGTTTTAGGTAAGTCAATCAATACTCTGGTCTGACTTTAATATTACTCATAAATTGCTGCTGATAAAGTTGTAGGGGCACAAAGGTTTGCGCCCCTACAATCGTTACGTTTTATTTGAGTTTCACCGGAGGCAGAGCCTCATGGATGACAAGGAGTCTTAAGTCGAGGGAACCAACCGTTTCCGCAAGGATTCGGCGCGTCGTTTGGCGGTGCCATTGTCAGGCTCGTGCTTCAGCGCTTCCTCATAGCTTTCCAACGCCTGAGCAGTTAACTTCTTCTTCTCGTAAACATGACCCAGATTATTGAGCGCCGTGACATAATCTGGAACTATCTTCAAAGCTTCTTTGTAGTTGCGAATTGCTACGTCGTACTGCTCTTGGGAGAAGTAAGCAAAGCCCAAAGCATTGTAGATAGGCGCGAGAGTTTCTTCGCCAGCATCCTCAGCTTTGAGAGCTTTTTGAAGCAGCGAGATCGCCTGCGTGTAAAGTTTTTTATCTAAATAGATGCTGCCGAGTTCGTAAAACTCCTGGGTTGTGCATTTGTCGTTTTGCAGCTTATTTTGCAGCCGGGAGAGGACACTTTCAACTTTGCGGGTTTTGAAAACCTGGCGCACAACTGCCCAACCGGCAACGGCAAGCAGTACCAGCAACAAGGAGAGATAAAAAATTGCCAGAGAGTTATCCATTGCCCTTCAAATACAGAGATTAATTTGCTTTCTCTATTCATTATGGGACGTGATTGCGGCAGAGGTGGATCGCCACAGATGCCCTAGCGGAAGTTTTCTAAAATCGGTTGGTATCGCTCTGGGGGAGTCCCCAATACTTAACCCGTTCTTGTAGCCAGCCTTCTCGCTTCCAACGCGCGATCGCATCATTTACCCGTTGCCGCAGTTGATTGTACTGCAACCCTTTGGGCATCACTACGGCTAGCGGTTCCCCTGATAAGCGTACCGGCAACAGTCGGTACTGGGGATATTCCTGCACCCAGCCGCTGAGAATGGTGGCATCGGCGGCGAAGGCATCGGCGTTACCCGATTCTAGGAGCGATCGCGCCTGTTCGTAGGAATCTACGCCAACTAGCTGAACTTGGGGGATAAGATAGCGCACCGTAGAAATCGTATCCGAGCCTTTCAGAACGGCGACTTTTCTCTGTTGCAGATCGTTAAGCCTTTGTAAGGATGCGTCCTGGGTAACTAAAGCGGTGCCGTCTAGGTAGTAAGGAATGCTGAAGTTAACCAAGCGATCGCGCGAAGCATTTTGTGTCACCCTCGCGATCGTCAGATCGACTGTTCCATCCACCACTACCGAGAGCCGATCTCGATTCGCCACCGGCTGCAACTTTACCGCATCGGGTTGATCTAGGAGTTCTGCTGCTAAACGCTGGGCAATGTCAATTTCTAGCCCTTGCAGTTTGCCTTCCCCATCCCGAAAAGCCAGGGGACGGACATTGTCTTTCACTGCAACAATTAGGTAGCCGCGCTCCACAATCTCTTGTAGCTCGGCAGCAACCGCTAAATTTGGCGATTTTATACTGGCAAAGAGCCAAAGAAAAAACATTCCCAGGCATTGCCTGGGAACGAGGCACGGCAACAGACGAGTGGCGAGCTTCATTCATCCCACCCTTCGGGAAGGACAAAGCCCTAGATGCTTCATCCTTTACCCTTGAGCCTGTGTAGCTAGTTGCAGCACCTTGTCAAAGCCGGCGGGATCGAGAACAGCCATCTGCGCCAGCATCTTGCGATTAATCTGGACATTCGCCTTTTTCAATTTGCCCATCAGCTGGCTATAGCTAATGCCGTGCTGACGTGCTGCGGCGTTGATGCGGGTAATCCAGAGGCTGCGGAAATCGCGCTTGCGCTTCTTGCGATCGCGGTAGGCGTTACGCAGCGCCTTCATGACCTGTTGATTGGCTGTCCGGAACAAAGTTGAGTGAGAACCTCGGAAGCCTTTGGCTAGTTTGAGAATTTTTTTGCGGCGTTTGCGAGCAACGTTACCGCGTTTTACCCGTGTCATGGCTAATTATGAGTTGTTATTGATCGGTGGTCAGCAGTCATTCGTCATTAGTCATTAGTAATTGACTAGAGACTCGTCATCGAAAGCAAATTGCTTCCTTACAAATAGGGCAGCATCAAGCGCACATTTTCTTCATCGCGTTCATGCACCAGAGCCATTTTAGAGATCCGCCGTTTCCGGTCAGAACTCTTGTGCTGTAGCAGGTGACTTTTGAAGGCTTTGCGGTGGACGATTTTGCCGCTGCCGGTGGCTCTAAAACGCTTTGCCGCTGCTTTACGGGTTTTCAGTTTAGGCATGAATGGTCTTTAATTCGACACAATCTATAAAGTTAGCACTATTTAGTCTAATTAGACAAGTTATGAATTTCAAATCTAAGGCAGAATCATAGCAGGTTTGCCGTTTTGAAATGCGATTGTCAGGGAGAGGCGCGATGAGTCTGGAAAAGCTCACGATAGAAACGATTGTTGAACAAGCTTTGCAGGATGGATATATGACGCCGACTCTAGCCCAAGAGATTGGCAGCATCTGCGAAATTTCGGAAATTTCTGTTGACGACTACATTGCTTTAGATCGTTTATTCGGGCAACTTTTAACCGATGAAGCGATCGCGATTCCCGGAAAACAGTTCATCAATGTGATGGAAGCATTGGTGCTAATAGAAGCGAGTGTGCAGGTGCTAAAAATGGAAGTAACCAACCCTTGCCTTCTGGATCTGGGAGAGATTGCTGCTTATGCGCTCAATCGACTGCCACCCCTCTATGCCACCACTGAGGAAGGCGCTAGCTTTCAGCGTCAGCGTGGCAAGGAGGAACTTCGAGCGTTAATTACCCAGAAAGTTCAAGAAGCGATCGCGTGCAAGCCGATGCCCTAATGATTCGGCTGCTCGCCCTTCCCCTGAGTGTATAAAGTGTATAACCCTGCTAAGTCTTACTGAACCAGAATCCGTCCGGTGTAACCCGATCCGTTGTAGCGTTGAAGTACATTTTGAGCGATCACTTCCGCGTTCCCAGCCTCCACCAAAGCAACGCAAGCGCCCCCAAAACCAGCACCCGTCAAGCGTGCGCCGAATACACCACGGGTTTCTTGCAATATCCTCACCAGCGTATCCAACGCCGGGACGGAAACTTCGTAATCGTCCCGCAAACTGGCATGAGAAGCATTCATTAACTCCCCAAAGCGCTCCGCAGAGACTCCCTGTATCGCCTCCAGCACCCGGTTATCCTCTGTAACCACATGAAGAGCGCGACGCCGCAGCGGCTCCGGTAAAGACTCTACAGCTTGCGGATCGGTGATATCTCTGAGCGCCTTCACTCCCAACAACCGCGCTGCTTCCTCACAATCAGCGCGTCGCTGGTTGTAGCCACTTGCCGCCAGGGTACGAGGCACGCCGCTATCGATTACCACAATTTCTGCTCCCTTTGGGAAAGGAAGAACTTGACGTTCCAGCGTGCGCGTGTCCAGAAACAGCATCGAATCGGTGTCAGCAAGGCTCGACGCCATCTGATCCATAATTCCGCATTGCACGCCAGCATAGTGAATTTCTGCCTGCTGGGCGAGTTGGGCGATTTGCACATCATCGAGAGTTAGTGAAAGTAGCGATGGCTTCGCCTCGGCTAACTTACGCAATGCTCTGAGAGTCGCCACTTCCAGCGCCGCACTGCTAGACAAACCCGAACCAATAGGAACGGAGGATGTAACGTACACATTAACCGGCGGGATGGTATTACCTTGCTGCTCTAAAAGTCGGATACACCCAACTATATAACTTGCGAAACTAGATGGCGTATGAGTGCTTTCTAAAACGTCTACTTTTTCGTCGAGTTCCGCAGAGTAAAAGTGGTGCTGTTCATCTTTGCTAAATCCCAATTGTACCGTCGTTTTTTGGGGGATAGCTGTTGGGAGGACAAACCCATCGTTATAGTCAGTGTGTTCGCCTAGTAGGTTTACCCGTCCTGGTGCGCTGGCTTCGATTTCTGGTTCTGTACCGAATACTTGTTGAAAATTCATCATGGTTTGTTGAGAGAAAGTACCTGGTGATGTTTACAATCGCAACTTCTACCCCCCTTCTGTGGAAGGGGGGTAGAAGTTGCGAGAGCTTGTATCAAACGAAGTCTGTTTTCGCTGACTGTCGAGAGGCAAAATTTCGGGTCTTTACAAATAGATTTCAAACCGGCTTAGAAGCCTTTCCTAACTATATAGACTCAGGATTCAGTTGAATCATCTCCCAAGTCGTATAGGTTCCAACCGGACTCCAAAGCACATAAGGGAGTAATAAAAGAGCCGCTAATCCAGAAATCGGTAATACAACCAATGCCAAAAGAACTCCTAAAATAACGCCCGAACCTCCTAATACCGTACCGACTGTAAGGCTGCGGAGTCTGAGCGTGGTAGGAATGTAAGCAACTGTGACAATTTCCAAGAGTAGATAAAGTGCCATTAATAAACAAGTTTTCAGGCTACCTGGATCTTGTTCCCAAATTATGGTTGCTGATAAAGCTCCGCCTGCAAAAACAATCGTCCAGATAAACGGAATCAGAGGCTCAAAAACAAGCCAACTAGGTCGGGTCAAGTTTTTGACCCATTGAGTATCGCGCGGTCTAAACAAGAGACTTCCTAGCGCAACGAATAAGGTCACGCCCCCAATAATCATCATTGAATTGATCATTCTTTTACCCTCTGCGATCGCCTAGCGTGCCAAATGGTTTATCGCTATACTTGCGCTCCCGAGCGAGCTGAAGCAACCTGTACAAATCGATCGTGTCAATTTCAAGAATGACTTTAATCAGTCTTTGGTGTGAGAGTGTGGGCAGTTTTGACTGTTATCGGCTTCATAGCACACTTTATCTATCAAAAGATAGATTCAAAAAATCAATCCATTCTACGTCTAGAACTTACAGTTTTTCCTACTATTTCTGTGGTAGTAGATGAATCTCAAAAAGAAGGAAATTTAAATAAAACATTCATTATGCATCTACCTTAAGCCTGACTTGTTTTATCTAAACCAAAACTTCATATAGTCTCAGTAGAACCACTTAAAGCTAGACTGACCGAATCATCAGGGCTTTAGCGGTTTTCTCGGTTTCCTGGCTCTTCAAAGTTTATTGTTTTGATAAAGATTCAGTATAACTACTATCATTTTCGTAAAAAAAATGTGAAGCTTTCATGAAAGGCGAAAATACTGTAAAACTCAGGCGATCGCCAGATTACTAGCCTAAATAATTTCCGCAAATATTTATCGCTCCTGTTGAGCGCCAAAGATACACAGTTGCTCTTGGTAGGACAATCGTGGCGATCGCTCTTTGTGAAATTCCAACTATCAATATTCAGGTTTACGGAGGGTTATTTTTATGTCTACTTCAACAATGTGGAAGAAATTGTCAATGGCTGTTAGTGCAGCCTTTTTGGCTCTGGGAACAGTTAATTTAGCTCCGGCGAACGCCATAACATTTAACTTTCAAGGGGATGTTGCTATCGACGGAGCGATAAACTCACTCGAAGGCAGCTACACCGTCGCCGATGATCTCCTCGAATTCTTAGTTAGCGATGTACGAATACAAGATCCTTACCTACAGGTAGAGAATCCTCTCGAATTTTTTTCCTTGAGCGTGAATGGCAATAACGTCTTTAGTGGCAAGCCATCAAACTCATCTTTAACATCTTTGATTCCGGTAAATGGAGTCTTTTCTTTCAGAGAGCTTTTAAGGCTAGATGTTCAGGATGACTTTTTTGTCCTTCGGCTAAGTGTAGCAACCGCTGATAATGGGCCAGATGAACCTGTTGCTCAGTGTTTAGTTAAAGAATGTCAAGGATTTACGATTTTTGGCTTTGGAAGTGGAAGCCTTCCAGGCGTTCTCGGAGATGGATTTGTTTCCCATAAACCCGTGAATGTCGCAGAACCCGTACCAGAACCAACGGTAGCGATCGCGCTTGGTCTGATAGGCGCTTCCATGCTAATCCGCAAAAGAAAATTATCGTCCTCGTCACACGCCTAAACTAGATTTCAATTATCAATATTTGCCAGAATCAACTGCTTTGCAACAGTCTGCGATTACTCAAGTTTTGGCAGATTGATGGCGATTCCTTAAGCAGTAAACAGCACCGATTTTATCAACCTTTAGCTTTACCGAGGATGATTTTATGTCTACTTCAACAATGTGGAATAAATTGTCAATGACTGTTATTGCAGCCTTTGTTTCTCTGGGGACAGTTAATTTGTCTCCCGCAAATGCAATAACATTCAATTTTCAAGGAGAGTTTGAAGATGGAAGAACAATTGAAGGGAGCTACGGCATAAACGAGGATATCTTTGAAGAGGTTGCAACAACACCACCTTTTTCTACTGACCTTGACGTTGTTTTAGACTTTTTCTCGTTAACGGTAGACGGTATCAACATCTTTAATGGTGTTCCGGAAATTGCAAGACTCAATAACAATATAGTGCTGAATGGAAGCCCCTTAGTTTTTAGAGATGTGTATTTATCAGTGCCTCAATTGCAGTTCACTTTAGGCTTAGATGTGCCTGCTGAGTCTTGCCTTTTGGGTGAGTGTATGGGTGTATTGGCATATTTCAAAGATATTCCTACTGATAGTATTCCATATGCTGATGTCATTCAGAAACCTGTGAATGATGTCGAACCCGTACCAGAACCAACGGCAGCGATCGCATTAGGTGTGATAGGCGCTTCTATGCTAATCCGCAAAAGAAAATTATCGTCCTCGTCACAAGCCTAAACTAGCTCCCAATTAGCAATATTTGCCAGAATCAATTGCCTAACTCAATCCTGCACATTCTGGCAAATTTTTGGTAGTTGCAAAACAAGTAATTCCTCTTGTCGCTAGTCACTCCATTTCAAAAGAGAAATAGCTATGAAATTACACTTGAGCATTCCCACAGTATTGATGGGCTTTTCCCTCAGCCTCTTAACAACTGGAGAAGCACACGCTGCCAGCTTCAACTTTACGAAAATTGCGGATACCAATGGCTCCTTCAGCTCTTTCTTTGATGCTCCCGCCATCAATAATCAAGGAACTGTTGCCTTCAGAACTAGCGAAGGAATTTTTACTGGAAATGGAGAAACAATTACTACCATTTCCAACACCAGCGTCTCCCCGGTATTCCCAATTATCGCCTCTAGCGATCTCTCTATCAACGATGAAGGAACCGTTGCCTTTATTGCCGATTTAGAGACAATAATACTTCCCCCACCAGCTGACTTTGTGATATTCAGGAAAGGCATTTTTACAAGCAACGGAACCACAACAAACACTATTAGGAATGATTTTGTAACATCTGGACGTAGCGGCATTACCATCGATTCTCCATCGCTCAATAATCAAGGAACTGTCAGCTTCTCATATAGCTTTCAAGGGTACGGGTTCGAGGAGACAGCTTTCAGCACAGTTGTGACAAGTAATGGAACCACAACCACCTTCATCGCCAGTGGTGAAGCTCCTAATTTCGATGGTGGCACTCTCGGTCGTTCCGTCGAGTCCAACTCGCTCAATAATCAAGGAATCGTCGCTTTCAGAAGAGGTTTAATTGGGGGAGGTAGTGGAATTTTCACAGGCAACGGCACCACAACGACTACGATTGCCGATACTAGCGGCATCTTTAGCAACCTTGGTCCTGGCTCGATCAATGATGCCGGAACAGTCGCCTTCAACGCTGACTTAGATGCCGGGGGAGAAGGCATCTTTACAGGTAACGGCACCACAGCGACTACCATTGCCGATACAAGTGGCATCTTTAGCAACTTTGGTGCTGCCTCTATCAACAATGCAGGAATCGTCGCCTTTTTAGCGGGTCTGGATGCGGGAGGGACAGGTATCTTTACTGGCTCCAATTCTTTAACTAATAAAGTTATCGCCACTGGTGATACCCTGTTTGGTTCCACCGTAACGTCCCTTGGCTTTTTCCGGGAAGGATTCAATAATCCCGGTCAGCTGGCGTTTTTTGCCAGCCTTGCTAATGGCACTACTGGCATTTTCCGTGCCGATCATCAGGGAGTGCCTGGGGAACCTCCAAAGGATGTTCCCGAACCTGCTTCCGGCTTGGGTTTACTCGCATTGGGTGCTTTGGGTGCTGGTTCAATGATGCAGCGTAAACAGAAACAGCAGACTAATACTCAAGCAGTTGTAGGAAAGAAATAGCCGTGAAATTCCACTTCAGCATTCCCACCGCATTGATGGGCTTGTGCCTCAGCTTCTTGGCAGCAGGAGAAGCACAATCTGCCAGCTTCACCTTTACGAAAATTGCAGATACAAGCGATCGCTTCAGTTCCTTTCTGTCATCTCCCGCCTTAAATAATGCTGGAACCGCTGCATTTTTGGCTGGACTAAATACAGGAGGCATAGGTATTTTCACGGGTAATGGCTCTACAATTACCACGATTGCCAACACCAATAATTTTTTTAGTAGCTTTCGTACTCCTCTCTCCATTAATGATGGAGGAACCGTCGCCTTCAGCGCTGTCCTAGCTGCGGAGGTAGCCACAGGTATTTTCACGGGAAACGGAACAACAACGCCCACTCCTGTCGCCCTTGCTTTCCCGCAATCCGGCTCGAATGATGTTGAGTCACCCTGGATTGATGATGACGTTATTGTAGCGAAGGACTACTTTAGTGATTTTTATTCGCCCTCGATTAATAATGCAGGAGTTGTAGCTTTTATAGAGACACTCTACCGGGGACAGGGTATTGTCACCAGCCAGGGAAAAGTTATCGATACTACCTTTTATGGCAGCGTCAATTCTCCAATTATCAATGATAAAGGAACTGTAGCCTATAGAGTTCAAAGCGGGGGTCCTAGCACGCAAATTATCACGAGCAACGGCACCACAACGACCCTTGTTGCCAGCATTGGAAATAATTATCCTGAGGATTCTGCCTTTGGTTCCCCTGCCCTCAATAATGTAGGAACTGTTGCCTTTTATGCTCCTCCGGCTATTGATATAAGCAATGATTGGTATACTCCGCCAGTGCCATTTGTAGGAGGAAAAAATGAAGCTCTGTTCGCTAGCAACAGCATAACAACGACCTTAATTGCAGACACGAGCGGCTCCTTTAACGGCTTTCTTGGCGTTCCCTCAATTAATGATGTGGGAACCATTGCCTTTTTTACTAAACTGGATGCAGGAGGGACAGGGATCTTCACTGGAGCCGATCCGCTAAAAGATAAGGTAATTACTACTGGTAATACTCTATTTGGTTCCACAGTGGAAAGCCTTGGTTTTTCCAGAGAGGGATTAAATAATGCCGGTCAGGTAGCGTTTTTTGCCAGACTTGCGGATGGTACCAGTGGCATTTTCCGCGCCGATCCCGGAGTGTCTAGCGAACCTCCAAAGGATGTTCCCGAACCCGCTTCCGGCTTGGGTTTACTTGCATTGGGTGCTTTGGGTGCTGGTTCAATGATGCAGCGTAAACAGAAACAGCAGATCAACGACTAATTATAGATAGCGATCGCATTGCACTTTCATCAAGTTATAACTTTTGCACTTTCATCAACTTATAACTTTTGGAAAAATGATTCGTATGGCTACCTTAAGAAAAACATTTTCAGCCTTAACCTTCAGCACAATCTGCTCAGTTTCTTTATCTACGCTGATGGCACCTAGAAGCATACAAGCTGCCACATTGACCACATTGACTTTTAATGAACTACCCACTCAACCAGTAGATGATTTAAGTTTTAAGGGAGTCACCTTTGATTTCAAAGTAGATGGAATAGACTCAACTGCTGCCACCTACAATGTTGTAAGAACTTTGGATCTATCAGAAATAGCAGGTCGCCCACCAGGAACTATACTCTATAACTTAGATTTATCACCCCCCGTTTTAGCAACCAATGCCCCTGGTATCCTTACACTTGACTTCACCATGCCGACGGCAGAACTCATGTTCGACGTGGCAAGTTTAGTGAATTTTCAATTTCAGCCTATGCCTACATTTACTATTGAACTCTTTAATGAGGCGTTAAGTTCTATTAGCATCCAGCAAGTGCTTCTGGATGAAGACATAATCGACGTGTTTCCCTCTCCGGTAAGAGAGGCTGTTGTGGGTAAAACTTTTGCATACAACGGAACTTCAGTAAAACGGGCAGTTATAGATTTCAGCAACACAGGTTCAGTTGGATTTGACAACTTGACTTATCAAGCTGCTACTCAAACCGCTTCGGTTCCCGAACCCGGTTCTGGATTGGGTTTACTGGCATTGGGTGCTTTGGGTGCAACTTCACGACTTAAGCGCAAACAGAAAAAGTAAACTAACTCGGCATCCTAGACAAAGCAACCACCGATTTAGGAAAGCGACTCTTCAACGCGGGTATCACCGGACACGGTTTTTTCTCCTGTAAATTGTCTTGATTATTCCAGTTGAAGGTATTCCAGCGAAAAGGTCCCTTTTGAGCAGCTGCCATCCAGAGTAGGCGCTTCGCCCGTGTCATCGCCACGTAGAGGAGGCGGAATTCCTCTGCATTTTTGAGTTGTCCCGCTTGTTCCCAGGCTGCGGGTGCTGGGGGTAAGGGATATTGACCGTGAAGACTGGCGCGAATCTGTGCCCTAGCGACCTCTGCTAGGGTAAAATCGCCCAGAAATTGGGCAGCAGTGGGCACCCAAGGACTGCCGGGAATGCTATCTTCGTGCAAAAACGGCATAAAGACATAATCCCAGTCCAGTCCCTTGGCTTTGTGCATGGTGATGATGGTGAGTTGACCGGCGCGGACATAGCGGGCGTCTGTGTCCTCAGTTTCTACGGGTTCAAAGCGCTCGGAATTCACAATTTCGCTTAAGACTTCCAGAGTGGAACTCATAGAACTGTTGCCGTAGGTTTGTTGGGCGATACGTTCGGCTAATTTATCCGCTGTGGCGAGTTCGGACGGGTCGTATTTTAAGGTGAGAGCGAGAAAGGTCGGCAATTGGTAGTGGGGCAGTTCCAAGCGGGCGCGAAGCAAACTGCGACAGTACCGCGCCGCCTGATGCACGGGCGGCGTTTGGGGAGGATCGAGCGGCCCGGGATAGAGAAATTGCTCTGGAAAAGTGGCGAGGGCGTTGAGGTCTTGGGTGGGAATCAGCTGACGCTGTACGAGTACCTCTAGTGCGGCTTTTATGTAGTCGGGGGAGTGGGGACGATCGAGAAATTGTAAGAGGGCGAGGATTTCGGTGGGGACGTTAGAGTGGCGATCGCTCTGGGAAACATCGTACACCTGAATTTTGTGCTGAGCTTGCAGATAACTCAGCCTTTCAGCCACAAATCGGGCTTGCCGATTTTCCCGCACCAAAACCGCCGCCCGACCTTTGGGATTTTTCTCAAATAATTCGATCGTCCGTTCTCCGATCAGCTGGACGGTATGGTAAATGTCGCGGGGGGTATAGATTTCCAATCCTCGACCCGTTGGTTCGGGGTTGGCGTCAGATTGGGGATCTCCTGAGTCAACGGGATGAATCGTTTGGGGACGAAAGGGAAGTTCAGTTGGGTTTTGGGAGGATTTTGACGCGGTAAGCGGACTTGTGCCCCTACGGTCGGGTTTGCCTCCATAGGTGTGATTCACCCACTCCAGGACGAAGTTCGCGGCATCAACAATGGTTTGACTACTTCGACCCGCGCGATCCATCGTTGCCAACCGTTCCTGGGCTTCGCAGGCTTCGCAGAAGCGACGGAAGTAAATCGGATCGGCAGGGGTGAAAGTGGAGTTAATCGCCTGGTTGGGGTCTCCCACGCGCACCAAGTTGAGGGCTGGGGAATTGCTGGCGGGTGGAGCGGCGAGAATTTCTAAAAGTCGGCTTTGGAGGGGGCTAGAGTCTTGGGCTTCATCTTCAAAGACGGCAAAGACTTGATTTTGCCAAAGTTGGCGGGCGCTTTCGTTTTGCAGCACCCGCAGGGCACCGAGAATCATTTCGTCGTAGTCGATCAAGTCGCGCGATCGCAATAAAGCTTGATATTGCTCGTACAACCCAGCAGCTACACTCAAAATTCCATAATCATCCGGCGTCTGTCTTGCTAGTTCCCACAAATTCTCCGGCAACAATCCAGAGCTTTTTGCTTCGTGAATGACTGTGTTAGCAAGACTGGGCAACACTTCGGTACGTAAGACTGCCTGACGGCGCAACCGCTCGGTTTCTTCCCCATCAAATTGCAATCCCTCCAGCAGCGTGGAGTAGCGCTGAGGATTGTGAGAAATCCATCGCTCTACGCAGTCCCGAATTAAGCGGTGACTTTGGTTCGGAGAAACCAAAGTTACCGTTTCCAAATTCAAACCCGATAGCTCTGGATGGCGGGTAGCAATATTCAGTGCCAAACCGTGTAACGTATGGACAACAAAGCCAGTTTGCGGTAGTCGCAAATCCTCCCGCAGGCACTGCCGAATCTTGGCTTTAATATTTGCCGCAGCCGAGCGAGTAAAGGTGACAACGACTAAATAGCGTCGAGTATGCAATTGGTAACGAGCGATCGCTAAAGCCGCCGCCACTGCCATCCCGGTCGATTTACCCGCACCGGGTACGGCAGACACCGCCAAAGGGCCACCTCGCCAGTCAGCCATGCTTTGCTGCCCCGCTCGCAACCCATTGCGGAGTCGCTGCATTGCCTGTTCGCGCACTGCTGCTAGCGACACCTGAGCCAAATCCGGCACCATTTGGGCTGCTGTACCATCTGGGTGAATAAGATTATCGTCATTCATGGCTAATGGCTTGTGAGAGTTTTGAGTTGTAGAGTCGCGGTTTGTCGCGTCTAAGGTTTAAGTTTTGAGGTTTGAGTTGTAAAGTCGCGGTTTATCGCGTTTGAGGTTTGAGTTCCAAGAGAATTTTTTAGTTCAAAATTTAACACTTAAAACTTTTTACTAATTAGCAGCTAACAACAGAAAAACATGAATCGCCTAAAGTTCTTTCTACATTATTTAGCGCTAGCTGGGGTAATTGTCTTGGGCGCTGCTTTGCGGTTTTGGCATCTTGACCTGAAACCGCTGTGGCTAGATGAGGTGATTACAGGGTTATTTAGTTTGGGACGGACTTACAATGATGTCCCGCTCGACATAGTTTTTCCCCTATCAACCTTAAAGCAAATTTTTACCCTGAAGCCAGACGTTAGCTGTGCTGAAATTGCTCATACACTTGCAACTCAGTCTACCCATCCTCCCCTATTTTTTTGTCTGATGCACGGCTGGCTAAAATTACTCAGCCATGAGTACGGACACGGCGCTACCGTCCCCCTACTTCTCAGCACGGACTTGCGATCGCTCCCTGCAATTTTCGGAGTCGGCGCGATCGCGGCAATTTACTGGCTGGGTCGCATCGCCTTCTTCCCCGCTGTCGGTTTGATGACCGCCGCAATCATGGCGGTTTCCCCTTTTGGCGTCTACCTCTCCCAAGAAGCACGGCACTACACCCTCCCGGTGCTGTTGATTACCTTGGCACTGGTAGGATTCATTCAAATTCAGCAAGACCTGGAAAAAAATCGGCAGACGGGATGGCGCGTTTGGCTTGGCTGGGGAGTTGTCAACAGTATTGCCTTCTACGTCCACTACTTTTTTGTCTTGGCTTTCGTGGCGCAGCTGGTGACGCTCCTGACGATATTTTACTGGCGGCGGCGATCGCTCAAAATTCACACCTGGGTTGGGCTGAGTCTGACAATTTTGGGGATTGTACTCAGCTTTCTGCCTTGGTTGCCGGTACTACTGGGACATTCTGGACGTTCCGAAACCAGTTGGCTTCCGTCTCCTCATAATGTTGCTCCTTTATACCAAACTTTGGTCGGTTGGCTGCTGATGGCGATCGCCCTACCCGTAGAAAGTCAGCCTTTATGGATTGCGATTCCATCGGGGCTGTTGATGCTTCTGTTTGGCTGTTGGCTGGGATGGCAAATTTATAATTTTTTCAAGGGAAAGACGCAATTAACCGCCTCTGGAGGACGCACGCAGGTAAATCCAAGTCGTTTTAAGCCCCTCTCCTACTCAGCAATTTTCACCTTGGGTAGTTTCACCCTTTGCGTGCTGCTGCAATTCTTAGCCATTGTCTACCTGCTAGACAAAGACATCACCATTGCCCCCCGCTATCACTTTGTCTATTACCCAGCTTTGTGCGCCCTTTTGGGAGCTATGCTGACAATTGGGAATGCGGCAAAAGAATTGCCGACTGAAAATGCCCAAGAAAATTTTGATGGAAATGCACGAACTCAGCACAAAAGGCAAGATCGATACTTACTCCTGAGTCCTCAGTCCTCAGTTGTACTGCTAGTTTCCCTTCTCAGCAGTGTCTTTGTTGTTTCTAACCTGGCATTCTTAAAGCCCTTTAACCCCTTGCAAGTCTCCCACCACATGAACTTAGAACCCACCGTTCCCCTCATGGTTGTGGTGGGATACCACGATTCCCAGGATGTCGCTTTGGGATTAAGCTTTGCCCTGGCAGTCGAAAAAATTCGGGCACCCCGCATCGGTGATTTTGAGCCGGAGGACGAGAAAGCCTACTTTGCTTTCTTAAACGCGAAACCTACTTATGATGCCCTTTGGCAAAATCTCTCGGCTATCCAAACTCCATTGGAATCGCCGCTGAACTTGTGGGTGGTTGCCCCTGGACTCAAGCGGGTCGATTATCCCCAGTCTTTGGCACTTGCCGAGCCAACGAGTTGTACGATTGACTCTACTCAGCACTACCGAATCGGGGTTCCTTATCAGCTATATCGGTGTCGTTAGCCAGTTTTGAGTTTTGAGTTTAGGAGTTACGAACCAGGAACGGAAAAATGAACTGCGTAAGTGTTGCGAAGCGCGATCTCAATCCTAAATGATTCATGAAATCTTGGCTCTCTCTTCTTACTCTTCCTAATGGGACTTAGGCAAAAACCACGGCGAAAATGGCTTAAAACCTAAACAGAGAAAGACTTTCAGCTCGAATATGCATAAATCCAGTGTTTACAAGGGTTTCAGGCGTTTTTATGTCATCGACGTCTTTCCCTTGCCTGGAAAGCTTTTCAGCCTTTTTAGAGCCTTGAAATTTGTTTAAGTCCCGCTAAGCGCTTCGCGCAGGCTACGCCAACGCGCTCTATAGCGCTAACGCGCATGGCTTCGCTAGTGCGTCTTCGCGGTTCCTAAAAAAAATTTACAACTCAAATAGGACTGCTATATCTTCGCTTTAGACAAGAATAAGAGTTTGAGAGTGTTTTTGCCTAAGTCCTGGAATTAAAGAATTCTACTGTAACTCAAAACTCCGATCGCCCATTGACAACTATTCCTCAATCTGCCATAAATCCTTAGTCATGTCTTCATCGACAATTTTCTTCGGACGCAACACCAGGAGGATTTGTCCCAAGATGGGCACAGTAGGAGCATCGGGGAACCAGTGAAGTTGCAGCTCTCCTGACTGGTCAACGATAAAATAGCTGCTGTCATTCCATTCTTGTCGAGATCGATCGATGAGAACTAGAATTCCTTCCGGTTTGTTGGTATGTTGGCTGGGCAACTGGCTGCTGTTGCAGAGAATGACGACCGGGTCTTGTGCGTTCAAGACGACTTGCCAACCGGGTAGAGATACCCAAGATCCACTCCAAGAAGTTTGCACTAAGCGGAACGGCTCAATTTGTTCCACTGGGGGAACCAATTGTAAGTCTGCGGGTGTCAAAGGCAAGGCACCGGCGACGGGTATCGTCCGAGGGAGTTGTTCGTCCTCGTCCAGTCGGTACAGGGGCAAAGAGGGGGCGCGACGAGGGGCAGCACCAGCGACTCCTTCAGTTAGCAGCTGTTCGATTTGATTTCGAGCAGTTTGGCTGTGAGCAAACATTAAGCCGCGTGCAAGAAAACGCGATCGCTCTTGCAAATTACTTAATTGTTTTGCCCGTCTCCAATACTGATAAGCAACCGCGTCTCCAGGATGGTCGGTAAATCCCTGTGGCAGAGTCCGCATCCGGGACAATTCTTTCACGTCTTTGGCGACTTCACGGGCAACATCGGAGTCGAGGTTTCTGGCTCGGATAAAGTCTGCCGCTGCGACCCGTTCTGGCTCAGTGAGAATCCGCAACTCGTATAAAATATCACTGCCAGTGCGAGAATAGTGCGATCGCACTTCTTCTACCGCCCCACCATTCACCAACGACGTATAAACCTGTGAGCCTACAATTACTTGATTCTGATGCACCGGCTCAAAGCCGGTTGCCTCAAAAATCGCTTGGGTACTGTAACCAGCTTTTTGCAATTTGGCACAGGAGTGTCCCCAGTCAACCCAGGTTCCTTCTTTACGTCGGAGCAACAACAGCAAATCTTCGGCATTCACGTTCTCTGATTCTGGTTGAAGGCTACGATCGGGAGTGTCTGAGGAAGGTGTATCAGTCATAATGACCCCAAAAAGCTTTTCATCGCTATCAAGCGACCAGGAACGTTTTTAAATGTATCGCGTTCGGGTCACGAATAAATTTACATCGCAAGTTTTAGTTTGGATATCCCTGAAACCGGAAATTCCTGGTTATATCATTTCTCCCGAAAGTGCTACTAAACAATCGGTCTTAAGATAGATGTTTTGTGTATCTGAATTTGCATTAACAAGTTGACCAAGAGTTTGTTGTATCGTTATGGACAATGCTATTCCAGAGCTTGATAGTATCAGCCGTCAGTTAATGAGCCTAGAACGCCCCAAGAAGCCCAAAATGTTGGTGGTAGACGATGAGCCAGATAATTTAGACTTGCTCTACCGCACTTTTCGACGAGATTTCAATGTGCTGAGAGCCGAAAGCGGTATTCACGCCCTGGAAGTGCTGGCGACAGAAGGGGAAGTAGCCGTGATTATCTCCGATCAGCGGATGCCAGAAATGAAGGGAACGGAATTTTTGAGCAGAACCGTGCCCAAGTTCCCGGATACGGTACGAATTATCCTCACGGGTTTTACCGATGTGGAAGATTTGGTAGAAGCGATTAATTCTGGACAAGTCTACAAGTACATCACCAAGCCTTGGGACCCCAACGAATTGAAGGCGGTAGTCCAGCGGGCAGCAGATACCTATGAATTGCTGAAGCAACGCACGGAGGAACTGTATCGCGCTCAAGCACAAACGGCACTGCTGGCAACGATTGTGCAAGTGGCTCAGGAGTCTCCCAATGTGGAAGCAACCCTAGAACCCATTGCCAGTGCCTTTGGCAGGAATTTCGCAGCAGATGGCTGTATTTTACAGCAGGTACAAGGCAATCAGCTGGTAGCGGCAAAAGGAACTTATAGTGCCGGAGGCGACACGGAAAACTGGCTGGAAAAAGACCCTCTGGTACAGGATGCGATCGCATCCGGGAAACTTCAGATTTGGGTGAATACTCCGGGAAATCCCCCTCCAGAGAGTATCGAACAATACCAAGCTTCCGGTCTTCAGGCGCATCTGGTAATCCCCATCATCTACCGAGGCGACGTGCTAGCGTTGCTATCACTCCAGTGGAAACGACCCTGCAAACTGCGCGAAGATGAGTTGAGACTTATTCACCTATCTGCCCAGCAGGTTGCTCTGGTTCTGACCACAACCCGCACTCATCAGTAATGGAAGACTGGCTAATTGGGTAAATTAATTTCCCATTAGCCAGTCTTCCATTCGCCATTCGCAACTGTAACATCATGACTTCTGAGCATATCCAAGCCATTTTTGACCGCATTGCACCCGTTTACGACCAGCTTAACGATCGCTTAAGTCTGGGACAGCACCGCGTATGGAAGCTGATGACGGTGAAGTGGAGTCATGCCAGTCAGGGAGATATTTGCTTAGATGTCTGCTGTGGGAGTGGTGACATTGCCCAGCTACTGGCGCGACAGGTGGGAGAAAAAGGTCAGGTCTTTGGGGTGGATTTTTCACCGGCGCAATTAGCGATCGCCAGAGAGCGGTGCGAAAATAGGGACACCCAAAACAAGTGCCCCATCACCTGGATAGAAGGAGATGCCCTGAATCTCCCCTTCCCCGACAACCATTTCGACTGCGCCACAATGGGTTACGGACTTCGCAACGTCACCGATATTCCCCGCTGTCTTGAGGAATTGCACCGCGTCCTCAAGCCGGGTGCCAAAGCCGCTATCCTAGACTTCCATCGTCCCAGCAACCCTTTAATGCGAAGCTTTCAGCAATGGTATCTCGATACCATCGTCGTCCCAACTGCCAAACAAATGGGATTGACTGAAGAATATGCCTACATTAGCCCTAGCTTAGATAAATTTCCCACGGGCAGCAAACAAGTAGATTTAGCCGGAAAAGCGGGATTTACCGCCGCTACCCACTATCAAATTGCGGGTGGGGTGATGGGCGTATTGTTAGTAACCAAAGCCTAAGATGGTAGTAGGGGGTAGCAGATGAGTTTTGAGTAATCAGTGTTGAGTTATGAGTTATGAATTGACCCTAACTCAATGCTTGAAACTCAACATTCATAACTTCCCTTAAAACGTAACCCCTGCCTAATTGGATCGCCGCCTTGAATTGGTCTAACCTCTGGCTTTACGTCAGCCCCCCGATTGTTGGTGCAATTATTGGCTATTTCACCAACGATATCGCCATTAAAATGTTATTCCGCCCCTATCGGACTCTTTACATCGGTGGGCGGCGCGTCCCTTTCACGCCTGGATTGATTCCCCGAAATCAGGAACGCCTAGCCAACCGGGTTTCTGACACCATCATGGGTTCTCTGCTGACGCCAGAAGAATTGCAAAAGCTGGCACGACGGCTACTGCATACCGAACGGGTGCAAGGAGCGATTCTTTGGTTACTCCGACTGGCGCTAGAGCAGGTGAAACCCGATGCCGAGCAGAAAACCGCTAAAATCATGGCGGGAATTCTGCGGGATTTGCTGGGGGAATCGTTTCCTCGCCTGCTGAAAGTTTTAGCCCGCCGCGAGGATTTTCTGGAAGTCCAACTCAACCAAATTTTTGATAAGGTTTTGCTGGAATTTCAGCTGAATGACGATCAGGCAAAGAAGCTTTCTGACTGGATATTGCAAGTGGTGCTACCACCAGATATTGTGCGGCAAGCTTTGATAGATTTTTTGACTGACCGCAATATTCAGGTGATTGATGAAGGCTTTCGGGCAAAGACGAGTGGCACTTACTGGGTGGTGGCGAATTTATTTGGTCTTCGCAACACGCTGACGCGCCTGCGGACGTTTTGCCTGGATGAAAAAGAGGAAACAAATCAGCGGATAACAGAGTTGATTCTCTCGTTGGGAATTCGAGAACGTTTGCAGGAATGGCTGCAAAATCTCTCTTTACAAAACTTGCCCGTTTCGACAGTGCGCCAGTTGCGGAAAACGATGCGCGACAGCGTCCGCAGTTATATTCAAGAGCGGGGCGCTGACTTGTTGCAGGGATTGAGTGACTCTGTGGACTGGGAAAATATTGCTAAGTTAATTCTGGGTCGGCTGCGAACATCGCCTGCTGTGAACGCTTCCTTAGAAGTGGTTAGCAAAGAATTGGCTTTAATTTTAGAGCGTTATTTGGAGCGGGATCTCGAAAAAATTGTCGCTCAAGTAATTCCGATTTTGTCGATCGATCAGGTAATTATTGACCGAGTGAAGGGAACATCGGCGGCGGAATTGGAAATGGCAATTCAAGGCATCGTCAAAAGTGAACTGCAAGCAATTGTTAATTTAGGAGGCATTTTAGGGTTTGTCGTGGGTTTGTTGCAGGGGGTTTTGCTGTTGCTGCGTTAAACTGTGCAAAAATTAACACGGTTCGTCTTGGAGTCTTTCGTAAGCTATGGCTTGGGCAGCTGGGCAGAGGTTATACGGCGATCGCTATATCATCGAAAGACCGCTGGGTCAGGGTGGTGTTGGGATTACCTATCTTGCTAAAGACAGAAAAGGCAATCAAGTTGTCATCAAGACGCTGAAAGAGGATGTCCTCAACAACCCAGAACTCGCTTCTTTCCGGGATAAATTTCAGCGGGATTTCCGAGATGAGGCGCTACGCCTCGCCTTATGTCGTCACCCTCATATCGTGCAGATTGACAATGCTTTTCAGGAAGGCTCACTTCCCTGTATGGCGATGGAGTATGTAGAAGGGGAAGATTTATGGAAGCGGGTGAACAGGTGGGGACTGCTATCGGAAATAGAAGCACTGCGCTACATTCAGCAGATTGGCGAAGCCCTGACTGTCGTTCACGATAAAGGGTTGCTGCATCGGGATGTAAAGCCGCACAACATCATGCTGCGTTCTGGAAAATTAGAGGCAGTTTTGATTGATTTTGGGATTGCACGGGAGTTTATCCGGGATACTACCCAAGCTCATACTCAAGCTTTAACCCACGGTTTTGCACCGATTGAGCAATATGCTGAGGAAGCGAGGCGAGGCGAGTATACGGATGTCTACGCCCTCGCTGCAACTCTGTATTACTTACTCACGGGAAAGCGCCCGACTCCGGCTTTTGCTAGGGCGGCGAAAGTTTCCTTAGAAGCACCGAGACAAATTAATTCCAGTATTAGCGATCGCATTGAGTTGGCAATTCTCCAAGGTATGGAGTTTGAACCAGAGAATCGCCCTGCTTCCGTGCAAGCTTGGTTGGATTTATTCAATTTCAGCAGTCTGAATCAAGATGCGGCGACGTTACCCATCCGAAACGTTGAATCGGTCATTACTACGTCTAACACCACGCTTCCCACGACAATGTTTGTCCCTTCAGACGCTTCCCACAACAAGCTGAGTCCGGAGGCGGGGGAAAATTACCGTCATCTGCGAGATTTATTGGCAGCAGGGAAGTGGAAAGAAGCCGATTTGGAAACGGCGGCGATTATGCTGAAGGTAGCCCGTCGGGACGAAGAATGGCTGGATTACGAACACATTGAATCGTTTCCAGGGCAAGATTTACGCACCATCGATACTCTCTGGGTAAACTATAGCAACGGACGCTTTGGCTTGAGTGTCCAGAAGCGCATTTACCAAGAGTGTGAAAATAATTTTGTCACGTTTGGCGATCGCGTGGGTTGGCACGTCAACGACACTTGGTTGTGGTGGAATGACCTCAATTTCACTTCGGATGCTCCCCCCGGACATCTTCCTGGGTGGAGAGTCGGGGGTTCGGGGGGTGTCTGGGGTTGTTTTGTAACGGTTGGCGAGTCGCTGTTGGCACGTCCCGATTTGTAAGCTGATAAACAAAGAGCGATCGCTTTGTTTTTGAGAAGCAGGTTAGCAATATATCTCGAAATTAATCCTTAAACCAGTTGAGTTTGAAAACTTTCCATTGCTTGTTTTTTCTGGGCGTAGAAACTCCGCAACCGCTGCAATTGAGCCTCTGACAGCACAGATTTAATGACGCTCAGCAATTCACCCCATCTGTACATTTCTGCCAAAGAAGGGGCTGTTTTTAGTTTCTGCTCGTAAAATTTTACCCAAAAGCCGGGGGCTTTATATTGATTGTTTCGCCAACGCTTGCGCCATCTAAGGAAATCTCTAGCAGAGGGTGTCTCCGCTCCTAAAATGGGTGGCAGATCCGCATAGCTGACAAACGTACTCACGCCTTTGCCAACAACGTGGATGACATATTGCCAGCAGTCGATCCGATATATCTGTTGCGGGTTGAGGTTAAGCAAAAGAGCGATCGCTTCTTTCGTCACAAACCGAGCCAATTGATGAACAACCCTTGCTTCAGGCTGTGAGCTTGATATCATAAGAATTAACTCCAATATCATGGAGTTTTTGTGGAATTAGCGATCGCTCTTCAGTTTCCGACGCCAAAGGGCGATCGCTTTTTACTGGATAAAATATTTTAGTCGAAATTTAAACTCTATGTCAAGAACAGAGTTAATAAAGTTGCGGATTAGGGAGTTTGCCGCCAAGGAAGGCTGGACGCTGAAGGAGGTTTCCGAACGTTCCGGAGTCTCATACAGCACAATTAAAACTTATGCAGTGTCACCGGGAATGGTGATGGCTGACTTAGCTGCTTTACGAAAGTTAGCGCGAACGTTTGATGTGTTAATTGAAGATTTGTTGGAAGTAGTGCAAGAATAAGCGATCTCGTAACATTCAATAAAGTTTAAGTGAGCGATCGCTTTCTTGATACTGTGCCAAAATGAACCCAAGCGTCTCGGAATTATAGGAAATGCCTTGGGTAGCAGGACAAAAACTACATGATGGTAAGTACACCATCGAGAAAGAATTAGGCGAAGGTGGCTTTGGTATCACCTATCTTTAGCAAGATAGGTGATACCAAAGCCTCTAAGTAAGCAACATCCAGATTCATTTTAGAAGCTTTGGTTCGCTAAAACACTATAGTTTTCCTATGCTGTTGCTAGTAAGTTAGGGGTAAGTAAAAATTAAAACTTTCAGCAGAATTTATGCTATTCCTTTAAATCATCAACAGAAAATTCCTCAGCAATAATCTTCCAGCTAATCCATGCTTTTGGTTCTAGCAATACTCCTTCCACACCATATTCTTCATAAGCTTTATTAGGTTCAGGCTCACTTACCTTATCAAAAACTTTCTTAGTTTCTTTGAATCCATCTTTTTTGGGATCTCCTGCATAAATAGAGAAAGTTCTTTGGGATGACACTACATTTTTAAATATTAAGCAACAGGGAGCTGACATTGTATGGCTATTTGCCAAGGGATGAGGAGGATAAATTTCTAGACCAGAATGTATATCGATCATTAGGTCGTTGCCCACAATATTAAATCCACTAATATTACTTTCAGTGAAGTGGATGTCATCATAAAAGCCTTTAACTAATACCATTATTGAACCTTCTCCAAACTTGTAGTTAAAACGTACTGGTGCTCTATTTCACTTACCTCCAGCTTGGATGTACCAGCAGGACATCTTCCTTGGATGCAATCGCTTAATTTATATCTTAGGGGTGACGTGGGTTCTTCATTTTTAATTGTGGAAATGTCTTCTCTCGCGTCGAGACTGGCAACTTGTAGCCAAAAGTAATTTATAGCGGTTTGTAAAATTTGTAAAAGACGAGTGATGGGAAGCGATCGCTCTTTCTGGCAATCTAGTTTTCACAAGCGATCGCTTCTGGCAAGATAAGGAGAAGCGTCACATTCACAAAGGTCATCAGTTGCTATGCGTTTAAAGCGAATCCTTGGCTTTTTGGTGTTGTGTGTGGGTGTTAGCAGCCTCTTCATCTGGCAAGAAGGGCGATCTCTATCCGTCTCCCAGGCTCAACCTCCACCCCTGCCGGAGGGGGTGCGATCGCAGACTGATGTGCCCTATGTGCCAACGCCTAACGAGGTGGTGACAGCGATGCTAAAGATGGCTGGCGTCACAAAAGATGACGTCGTCTACGATCTGGGTTCTGGCGATGGCAGGCTGGTTATCGCAGGGGCGAAGGAATTTGGTGCGAAAGGTGTCGGTTTCGAGATTAACCCCCGGCTGATTCAGGAAAGTAACGAAAAAGCTAGATCGGCAGGTGTGAGCGATCGCGTGAAGTTTGTCGAGCAAGATTTGTTCCAAACTGACCTCAGCGAGGCTACCGTGGTGACGCTTTACCTGTTGCCTAAAGTTAACGTCCAACTGCGACCAAAACTGCTGCGCGAACTCAAACCGGGAACGCCCGTTGTCTCTCACCAGTTCGATATGAAGGAATGGAAACCCGATCGTACTGAAGTGTTGCGGGTCGGTTCTCGCATTCACAGAGTTTTCTATTGGGTGATTCCAGCACAGGTAACAGGAACTTGGCAATGGAATATGCAATCCGTTGGGAGCAAAAACCCTTACACGTTGCAACTACGTCAACAGTTCCAAGAAGTTACGGGAACGGTGAGAATGAGCAATGACGAAATACCGATTACTGAAGCGAAATTAACCGGCGACCAACTTAGTTTTAAAGTTACACAGCCGAAGCAAGGGAAGCTCGTAACCATGCAGTTTAATGGGCGCATTTCTGACAACACCATTATTGGAAGCGTAGATATATTAGGCGGTGCGAAAGTAGATAGACGCAACTGGTCAGCCCGACGCTAATCGTGCCCTTCTTGCTTATTCATCTTCCATCTTTCCTGAAAAATCAGTGTCTTGATACACTTGGTCAAGCGCCTGCTGTTGAGTCCGACGGGAAGGACGACGGTATTTTTTGGCTTCTAACCGGGGTTCGTATTGACTGTGCCCTTTACCCTTCGTTTTCATTTTCAGGGTTGCATCGGGATCGGCTTGTTGGTTCAGATGAGTAGAAAGCGCGATCGCATCTTTCAGAAAATCTAGATAATGCTCGTAACGTTCCCAATCCCCCCTCACCGCACAATTCGGCTCATCCCGATGCAGGCAATCACTAAATTGACATCGGGCAACCGCTAAGCGCTGCCGTGCCTCTGGGAAATAATGCACCAACTCTTCCGGAGTCGCATCCAAGTCTGGTTGGTTGAATCCAGGGGTATCTGCAATGAATCCGCCTGTCGGTAATTCAAACAATTCAACGTGTCGCGTCGTATGACGCCCTCGGCTGAGTTTGCCGGAAACTTCCCCGACGCGCAGATTGACGCTGGGAATAAGATAGTTTACGATGCTGGATTTCCCAACGCCAGAAAGACCGGCAAAGATAGTAATTTTATGATTCAGCTGATGCTGGAATTCTTCTAGACCTTGACCTGTGTGGACGCTGATAAATATCGGTTGGTAGCCCCACCCTTGCAAGCGATCGCGCCATTGGTTGAGTTGGTCAGTTGTCACCAAATCGCTTTTATTTAAACAAAGGCAGACCTCTAAGCCAGTAGACTCTCCTTTTACCAGAAAACGGCTCAATTGATAGGCATCCAACGTAGGTTCTTCCAGAGCAAAAACCAGAAGAATTTGCTGGGCATTTGCCACTGGAGGACGATCCAGTTCGGTTTTGCGGGGGAAAACTTCGGCGATCGCACCCCGTCCCCCTGCCCAGTCCGCTTCCTCAACCAGAACGCGATCGCCTACCATCACCTTCTGACCGATTTTTTTTAGCCTTGCCCGACGAGTACAAAGGAGAAAGGGAGTTACGAGTGGGGTGTGAACTCCCAACTCCGGACTACGGAGGTCTAGCCGCACTTGGTAGAAATTCGCCTGTACAGCCACCACCGTCCCCATTAACGGCGAAGAAGCTTCCAACCGTTCAACCGGATCTGGAAATTGCTCCTCACTCTTCTCTCCTGTCGGCGGCAGCGAAGGAGGTGGTACAGAACTCATAGGGAAGCTGGACGCCGCACCCTCAGGGCAAAAAAGCCTGTGCGGTCTTCAGACGCAATGAATCGCGTCTCTTCAATTGTGTAGCCTGCCATCGCTAAACTATCAGGAACCTGCTCAATTGGCTCACCCGGATCTAACCACACTTCTAATAAGCTGCCGGGTGCCATTTGTTCCAGGCGGAGTTTAGTGCGAACGAAGTTAATCGGGCAAGGCGTCCCCCGCAAGTCCAGCTGAGCGTCCGGCACATCCGTTGCAGTCGCTGGATTGTCGATCACTTGAATAACCCTCCCAAAAATCCTTCTAACCCGCCTTTCCCAGTGCGATCGCCTTTGATTTTAGCCAATTTCTCCAGCAGTTCCCGTTCTTCAGCCGTAATCCGATTGGGAATATCAATTCCTACATTAATCAGGTGATCTCCCCGGCTGACTGGGTTTCCTAGTTTAGGTACCCCATGATTTTCTAGTGTCAGCACCGTATTCGGTTGCGTTCCCGCCGGAATGGTTAACTCTACCGGCCCATCCACTGTATTCACTTCCAGACGGCATCCTAAGATCGCCTGCAAGTAGCTAATCTTAATCTCTGACAGGACGTTAATCCCATCCCGATGAAACTCTGCGTCTTCCTCAACAAACAAATAGACGTACAAATCTCCCGGAGGCCCACCGCGCAGACCAGCGTCTCCTTCTTTAGAAACGCGCAGCCGGGTTCCATTATCTACCCCTGGAGGGATAGTAATTTTTAGCTTTTTCGTCTCCTGTTTGCGCCCGACGCCTCCGCAAGTTTCACACTTGTCCTCAATTACCTGCCCTTCACCGTTACAGGTAGGGCATACAGAGACTTGGGTAAAGCTACCAAACGGAGTCCGTGTCGCACGACGCACTTGACCGGAACCACTGCAAGTCGGACAGGCTCGCGGTCGCGTTCCCGGCTTGGCACCCGCACCACTACAGGTAGCACAAGTTTCTAGATGGGGAATCCGGATTTCTTTTTCGCCCCCAAACACGGCTTCTCGAAATTCCAACTTTAAATCTAACCGCAGGTCGTCACCGCGCACGGGACCGCTACGTCTGCGAGCAGCCGTTTGACCCCCGGCACCCCCAAACCCACTGAAGAAGCTTTCAAAAATATCGGCAAAGTTACCGAGATCGCCTAAGTCTGGGCTAGCTCCGGCACCCGAAGCTACTCCGGCTTCCCCATAGCGATCAAAGCGACTTCGGGTTTCTGGTTCCGAAAGGACTTCGTAGGCGCGATTAATTTCTTTAAAGCGTTCTTCCGCCCCTGGCTCTTTATTGACATCCGGGTGATACTTCCGGGCCAGACGGCGATAGGCACGCTTAATTTCCTCTTTGTCTGAGTCACGGGAGACCCCGAGAATTTCATAGTAGTCGCGGGCCATAGAACGCTGCTTCTTTAGGGGTTAAGGGTTAGGAGAAATTAAAAATTAAAAATTTAGAGATTCGTCAATTTTTAATTTTTAATTGATTTAGTCAACTGGTTCGTAGTCAGCCTGAACGGTATTATCGTCATCGAATCTAAAGTCGTCGTCATCGGGTGTGGAATCAGGCGTTTCACTAAACTCTGGGGATATCTCACTTTCCAGGCTTTCGTAATCATCCGGTGACTCGCGTCCGCTGGCTTGCTGGTACACGGCGGCACCAATTGCAAACAGTGTCTGTTGAAAATCGTCAATCTGTTGTTTGATCTCCTCAACACTGATTGAGGGGTTAGCCAGTGCTGCTCGCACCGTTGTAGCCTTTTTATTTGCCTGCGTCTTGAGATCCTCGGCAACCATCTCCCCGTTGTCATTTAACGTCGATTCATAGCTGTAGAACAAGCTATCAGCCTGATTTTTCAGCTCCACTACTTGCATCCGACGCTGGTCTTCTTCGGCATAGGTTTCAGCTTCGTGCCGCATCCGTTCGACTTCGCTGGCACTCAAGCCGCCGGTATTGCTAATCCGGATACTCTGCTCTCTACCAGTGCCTTTGTCTTGAGCCAATACTTTGAGAATTCCATCAACGCCAATTTCAAAGGACACTTCAATTTGAGGGATGCCTCTGGGAGCGGGGGGAATTCCTGCTAGGAGGAATTTCCCAAGACTTTTGTTGTCTTTCGCCATCGCCCGCTCACCCTGCAAGACGTGAATCTCTACGCTTGTTTGTCCGTCAGTGGCGGTGGAAAAAACTTGGGATTTCGTAGTGGGAATTGTAGTATTGCGCTCAATAATTTTTGTGAAGACTTCTCCCAAGGTTTCAATGCCCAAGCTTAGGGGGGCAACATCCAATAGCAGCAAATCCTCGACTTCGCCGCTTAAGACGCCACCTTGGATCGCTGCTCCGAGCGCCACTGCTTCATCTGGGTTAATCGAGCGATCGGGTGCTTTGCCGCCAAAAAACTTCTTAATGGCATCTTGAACGGCAGGAATTCGGGTTGAACCTCCCACCAGGATGATCCGGTCAATCTCATTGGCTGTCAAACCGCTATCTTTGATCGCCTGAGCCACTGGCTCAATGGTACCTTCTACCAAATGGTTGACGAGTTCTTCAAACTGGGCACGGGAAAGTTCCATCTCCAAATGTTTGGGTCCGGTTTCATCGGCAGTGATGAATGGCAAATTGATGGAGGTGCTGCCCATGCTGGAAAGTTCTATTTTGGCTTTCCCCGCTGCCTCCCGCAGCCGCTGGAGAGCCATTTTGTCAGTTCCCAGGTCGATCGAATCTTCCTGTTTGAAGTTTTCGATCATCCAGCGGACAATGCTGTTGTCAAAGTCATCTCCGCCTAGATGGTTGTTTCCAGAGGTAGCTTTGACTTCAAAAACGCCGTCACCCAATTGGAGTACGGAAACGTCAAAGGTGCCGCCACCTAAGTCAAACACCAGAATGCACTGCTCTTGATCTTGTTTATCCAAGCCGTAGGCAAGAGCGGCTGCGGTGGGTTCGTTGATGATCCGTAAAACTTCCAGTCCGGCAATGGTACCGGCGTCTTTTGTCGCCTGCCGTTGAGCGTCTGTGAAGTAGGCTGGTACAGTGATTACTGCCTGGTCTACCTGTTCGCCCAGAAAGTTTTCTGCATCCTGCTTTAGCTTTTGCAGGATCATCGCTGAGATTTCTTGGGGGGTGTAGTTGCGTCCCCGAATTTGGACATCGACGGTATCATCGCGACCTTTGATACAAGTGTAGGGCACGCGCGATCGCTCTATTTCGGTGTCATCCCAGCGGCGACCGATAAAGCGTTTAATGCTGTATACCGTATTTTCGGCATTAGTAACAGCTTGCCGTTTCGCCAATTGACCGACTAAGCGATCGCCTCCCTTGCCAAATCCGACGATACTGGGGGTCGTTCTCCCGCCTTCTGTGTTAGAGATGACGATGGGTTGCCCCCCCTCTAAAACAGCCACGCAACTATTGGTCGTGCCCAAGTCGATGCCAATGACTTTTCCCATAGCTAGCTGTAGTAAAGGTGTGCAGGATTTGTTGAGTAGTCGTCGAATTGTTTGTCCGGAATGGTTCGGACCCGGCTCCAGATTTCCATCAATTTGATTGTAATTTCTGACGCCTTCAACCGTCGATGCAGTGCATCAAACTCCATTAACTTTCGCCAGAAAGCGGATGATCTTCCTCTGAGGGTACCACGGGCTCCATAGCCGCAGCAACTTTGACGAGGGCGTGGCGCAAGACGCGATCGCCCAAGAAATAGCCCCGCACTAGCTGTTCGCTTACGGTGCCTTCTGGATACTCATTTGTTGGCTCCCGCATTACCGCCTCGTGGAGATTGGGATCGAAATCTTGCCCCTCCGGACGCATGGGAGATACTCCGATGCGCTTGAGAGCGTCCGCCAGCTGTTTGTAGACACTCTGGTAGCTTTTGTGGATGCTCCATTCTCCATCAGTTTGCGGCTTGATTTGCGATCGCGCCCGCTCAAAATTATCCACTACGGGCAGTAACTCAGTAATGGTGGCGCACTTGATCTGCACCTCTGAGTCTTCCTTCTCTTTGAGAGTCCGCTTGCGGAAATTTTCAAAATCTGCGGCTATCCTCATGTACTGAGTTTTGAAAGAATCACACTGTTGCGTGCGTTCTTCCACTTGCGCTTTTAAAGCCTCCACTTCCCGCGTCAATGCTTCCATAGCCGCTGCGTTACTGGCTGCTTCTACGTTACTTTCCTCTGTACCGATTGCTCCGGATGTTGCACTGGCATCTGATACCGCATCAGATGATTGGCTTGTTCCATATACTGACGCCTCCCCTGAAGGTTCTCCATTCAAGGTTCCCGTTTCAGATAATGGTTCAACCCCCATTCCCTGTGCCACCGCCTGGTCATCAACCATGGGAGATGAAGTATTGTCTTGCTGATTTTCTTCCTCGTTCATTGGGCTCTCATCCCAGCTAAGAGACTGCTCGCGCTTGTTTAATGGGTAGTCCTGTCGATGTCGCCAGTATCACCTCCCCTTCTGTATCAGGTTGGTGTCCCACCGCTCCCTGAGGTAGGGATGGAGAGAACAGGCGCATCGCTAAAAAACTTTCCCCTTTTTAGAATCATAGTGTGCCCAGGCATCCTGCCAATACTCTTTACGGCTTTTAGCTTGACTTTCTGACAAGGCTTGGGTGGGAAAACCGTATAAACACGCCAACCCTAAATTGTGTCAAGCGATGCCAGTGCCAAGCGATGCCATCTGCTGGCATTTGCACAAAATTTTCTTATAGAAGCGATTTGCCTATTTTCAGATTGTAACGTCATCTTCACGAATTTCCGGACACCCATTGAACGAGTGAGCGTGCCAGACACCAGAATCTAGACAATAGGCACAGTAAACTATGTATAAATCGCAAAATTAATTAAGACAATCCTGCGCCTAAGACTTGGTTAAGGCTATTATCGTGAATGTTCCCTACCACATTCAGCCTTACACGCTCTTTGTCATTAACCAAGTCATGCCTGAGTTTTCCAATGCTCCGGCAGGTCTTAAATCTTAAAACTTACAGCATCGTTGTACGGATATTACTGCTTGCGGCTAGTGAGGAGCAACATTGGCTTATCGCCTCAGCTTTGCCCTTAAATAGCGCCACAACAACTCAGAATAAATGAGGAAACGGTCTGGTGATACTGCGGGGGTGCAAGCCCCAGTCGGTTGTCTAAACCGTAAAAATTTGGTTTTTGGCTGACGATAGCAATTTTGCCTCATGGTTTTGGGAACAATTTGTAAAGAGGTATTCTCACGGATCTATGACTCAATCCTCACCACGAAATCGCGCCCTTGCTGTCCGCAATGAGTTTTCGCCCTTCGGCAACCAGCTGATTCAGGCAGGTTATGTTGACACGGACCAAATGCGGCAGGCTATGGTCGAAAGCCGCAAGTCTGGTAGACCCTTAACCGAGGTTCTAGAAACGATTACTGGGCGATCGCTTCCTCCAGATTTGCTACGTCAGTATAAAAAACAACAGCTTTTTGAACTCAAAATTCTTTACGGAGTTGAATCGCTAGATCCGGAAATCAGCCAAATTCCCACTCCTCAGATTGGGTCATTGATTGAAACCCTGATTCCGATTGATATCTGTAGTCGCTATAAACTGGTACCCTTAACAAAAAATGACACCCAGCCCCCCTCGGTACTGGTGGCAATGGTCGATCCGGATAATTTAGCGGCTCAGGACGATCTCAACCGCATCTTGCGACCCCAGGGCATCGCCTTGCAGCGAATGGTAATCACTCTGGAAGACTGTTTGAATCTAATTAACCAATTCAAGGATGAGCAAACAAGGAAAGAGGAAGTAGCGCGAATCCAAAAGTCTGTGGATGTCTCAGACGTTCTGGATAATTTGAACGACTTAGGAGATGCGCCTCCTGAAATTGAAGATGACCTGAATGTAGAGGATGCACAGGGCGCTCCCGTCATCAACCTGGTTAACAGAATCCTCCTCAAGGGTTTGCAAGAACAGGTTTCAGACATTCATATTGAACCTCAAGAAGAATTTTTACGCATTCGCTTCCGGAAGGATGGGGTGTTACAACAAGCCTTCGATCCGTTCCCGAAAAAAATCATCCCAGCCGTCACAGCTCGCTTCAAAATCATGGCTGAGCTAGACATTGCCGAGCGGCGGATGCCCCAAGATGGTCGTATCCGGCGGGTATTTGAAGGGCGTAAGGTTGACTTCCGGGTGAATACCTTACCCAGTCGCTACGGCGAAAAGGTGGTCTTGCGAATTCTCGATAACTCTTCCACCCAGCTAGGTTTGGATAAGTTAATTTCCGATTCAGAATCGCTAGAAATTGTCAGAGAAATGGCAAGCCGTCCCTTTGGCTTGATTTTGGTAACCGGGCCAACTGGGTCTGGTAAATCTACCACCTTGTACTCGGTTCTGGCAGAACGGAACGATCCGGGAATTAATATCAGTACGGCAGAAGACCCAATTGAGTATGCCTTGCCTGGGATTACTCAGGTACAGGTAATTCGAGAGAAGGGGATGGATTTTTCCTCGATCTTAAGAGCCTTCATGCGCCAAGATCCGGATGTCATTCTGGTGGGTGAAACGCGGGACAAAGAAACGGCAAAAACCGCAATTGAAGCAGCACTAACCGGACACTTGGTGCTGACAACCCTACACACCAACGATGCCGCCGGTGCGATCGCCCGCTTAGACGAAATGGGCATCGAGCCATTCATGGTATCGGGTTCGCTGATTGGCGTTCTGGCACAACGTCTGATGCGGCGTGTTTGTAGCGAGTGTCGCCTTTCCTATTCACCCACTTCACAAGAACTCGGTCGGTTTGGTTTATCAGCTTCTGGGGACGGGGATTTTACCTTCTACAAAGCCAATACTTTACAACCCGATGAAGCGAAGGAAGCCAAAAGCAGAAATGCTCTGTGCCAAAAATGCAATGGCATTGGCTATAAGGGACGTGTAGGTGTTTATGAGGTCATGCGCGTGACCGAACGGTTGCAAAATTTAATCAGCCAAGGTGCCCCCACCGAGCGCATTAAAGAAGCAGCCGTGGAAGAAGGGATGAAGACATTGCTGGCATACAGCTTAGACCTGGTACGGCAAGGTTATACCACTCTCGAAGAAGTAGAACGGGTGACATTTACAGATTCTGGTCTAGAGGCAGAACTCAAAGCCAAGCGGAAGAGCGGTCTAGAATGTGTCACTTGCACTGCTGAGTTAAAACCAGAGTGGCTAGATTGTCCTTACTGCATGACGCCTCGCTTTTCAGAATAAATGTCAATCGCTAATGGCGAATGGCAATCACCCAAGCTACGCCCTTAGTCAAGGAAAATTAGCAACTGAGAAATCAAGAATCACCCCAGGAGACAGCCTCATGGAATTAATGATTGAAGACTTGATGGAGCAACTCATTGAAATGGGCGGCTCAGATATGCACATTCAGGCAGGAGCGCCGGTTTACTTCCGAATCAGTGGGAAACTCAATCCCATCGGTGACGAACCGCTTCCTCCCCAGGAGTGTCAGAAACTCATCTTCAGTATGCTGAACAACACGCAGCGTAAGGAATTAGAGCAAAACTGGGAACTAGACTGCTCTTATGGGGTTAAGGGATTGGCTCGCTTCCGGGTCAATGTGTACAAAGAGCGGGGTTACTATGCGGCGTGCTTAAGAGCGTTGTCTTCTAAAATTCCGAACTTTGACCAGTTGGGTCTGCCAGATGTGGTGCGGGAATTGACTCACAGACCCCGAGGAATGGTGTTGGTGACTGGGCAAACGGGTTCTGGTAAAACCACCACCCTGGCTGCGATGCTCGACTTGATCAACCGGACGCGGGCAGAACACATTCTCACGGTGGAAGACCCGATTGAATATGTTTACCCGAACATCAAGAGCTTGTTTCACCAGCGTCAAAAAGGCGAAGATACCAAGAGCTTTGCGAATGCGCTGAGAGCCGCGCTCCGGGAAGACCCGGATATTATCCTGGTAGGGGAAATGCGCGACTTGGAAACCATTGGTCTGGCGGTGTCAGCGGCTGAAACGGGTCACTTGGTGTTCGGCACCTTGCACACCAGCTCAGCAGCAGGTACTATCGACCGCATCTTGGACGTGTTCCCCCCAGAGCAACAGCCCCAAATCCGCGCTCAGTTGTCTGGTTCGTTATTGGCAGTCTTCAGCCAATGCTTAGTGCCCAAACACAATCCGAAACCGGGTGAATATGGTCGGGTAATGGCTCAGGAAATCATGCTGGTAACGCCAGCGATCGCTAACTTGATCCGAGAAGGAAAATCTGCTCAAATTTACTCTGCTATTCAGACTGGAGCAAAATTGGGAATGCAGACGATGGAACAGGCTCTAGCTGGCTATGTCAAAGCTGGTGCCATCTCCTTTGAGGCGGCGATGGGCAAATCATCTAAACCTGAAGAATTACAGCGTATCCTGGGAACATCACCCGCGACGGGAGCAAAAGCGGGCGCTCGGTAGGTTTAAGGTGGTGTAAAACCTATTGCAATCAGCTGGTGTGATGCCAGGTAGCCCAGACCGAAACATATTCACTCAGGGCTACCTGGCAGCCCTCAGCAGAAATTGTCAAAAACCTCCCCGGAACGACACCCTCCAATTACAAAAATTTTCCTTTAAAAAGCCATTCTTCTTTCATTTAGAGGTGAGGTATGCCTACCTATATTGCTGATGTTCGGGACTCTAAAGGAGCCGCTAAGAAAGACAAAATTGTTGCCGACTCCCTTGGCAGCGCCCGCGACGCCCTACGCGAAAAATGGGTTTCTGTTGCAAATATCAAAGAAACTCAAAGCTTTGACCTGAGCAAATTAAACCTACAAGACATTCAAACTTCTTTAGCGAAGGTTACAGTCAAGGACAAAGCCGTCTTTTCTCGTCAATTTGCCGCAATGGTCAACGCCGGTGTGGCGATTGTTCGATGCTTGGGTGTGCTTTCCGAGCAATGTAGCAATCCTAAGCTCAAAAAAGCGCTTGTGGAAATTAGCTCTGAGGTTCAACAAGGTGTGAATCTCTCGGATGCGATGCGTAAACATCCAGAGTGTTTCGATAATCTCTACGTCAGTATGGTGCAAGCCGGTGAGGTCGGTGGTGTCCTCGATGAGGTACTCAACCGACTAGCCAAAGTCCTAGAGGATATGGCACGCCTGCAAAACCAAGTCAAAGGGGCAATGGCATATCCCGTAGCGGTGGGAATCTTGGCAATCATTGTCTTTATTTGTATGACGGTGTTTCTGATCCCGATCTTTGCTGGCATTTTCAAAGATTTGGGAACCGAATTGCCTGCTCTGACCCTGTTCATGCTGTGGATCAGCGACATCCTCAGAAGTTGGAGGATCATCATCCCTATCATTACTTTTATCGTTGCCTCTTTTGTTTACAGGCAGTATTACAAGACTCCGGTTGGTCGTGTGACGATGGATCGCTTTTTCTTGAAAATGCCGCTATTGGGTGACTTGAATGAGAAATCATGTGTTGCTCGTTTTTGCCGCATTTTTGGAACATTGACTCGTTCTGGAGTGCCCATTCTCACTTGTATGGATATTGTGAGAGATACGGCAGGGAACCAGGTGATTGCTAACGCGGTGGAAGCAGCCAAGCTAGACATTCAACAGGGTGGGATGATGAGCTTAGCTTTGCAAAAAGAGCAAGTTTTTCCAATACTGGCAATTCAGATGATTAGTATTGGAGAAGAGACAGGTCAGTTAGATGCCATGATGATGAAAGTGGCAGATTTCTATGAAGATGAGGTTGAGCAAGCGGTGAAAGCACTTACCAGCGTTCTCGAACCCATCATGATGGTGGTATTAGCGGGGATGGTAGCGGTGATTTTGCTTTCAATGTATCTCCCCATGTTTGCAGTGTTTGACAAACTAGGCTAATTAATTTCAGGTTTTGGATTTTTCTCATTCCCAGACAAAGCTGGGAATGAGATTTGGGATGGAGAGGCTATGGTACTGAACAATGACCTAATCTCCAATCTAAGATTGAAAATTTAAAATCAAAATATGTTTATTAAGCAATCCTATTACGAAGCTAGCTTGGCAGAGTACAGTAACCTGTCTGGAGCGATCGCACTACTCAAGCAGCACCGACCTTATCTGGAGATGATTCCCAGCATGCGCCGGTCTGAGGAGAGCGCGATCGCCATTCCTTTGCCGGTGGTGCGAATTCGCCATGCCTCCTCTAAAACAGAAAGCACTAGCGTTGTCACATCTAGAGGAGAAGCCATTCGCTTGCCCTGCGATGTGGCACTTTTAATGTGTGACCCCGAATGGAAAATCAAAATGGGGGTGGAGATTTTTGTCTTTATCCACCGTCCCCAAGAAGACTTCTCCGACTTGTTGAGTCGCTGGCGGCAGACGCAGGTGTGGCTGGACAAAGAATATGAGTGGTTGATGCCGCTTCGCCATCAACACATTTTCAGCGAGGGTGCTGACAAGCTATATCCCTTGTTTGTTGTATTTCCAGAGACGCCAGAACGAATTAAGCGAGGCCTAATGGGAGCCTGTCTCCCCTTTGTCATCCAGACACCAATGTTGGATGTTGAGGAACAGGTAGAGGAATCTTTTTTGCCGGAAAGTCCAAACGTTTGACGGTTGAAGCAGGTTGAAGTGTAATCAACCTGCCAACGTACCCACTTTCAACCTGTTAACTATTTGACAAATTGCGGCATGACTTCGGCGGCGGTAAATAAACCGTAAATGCCTCGACGATGGAGTGCGACTCCGGCTTTGAGATAGCCGAAGGCAGGACCGCAGACATTGGCTGCCATACTGGTTTCATCGCCAAGGGTGAAGGTATGGGTAGAAATCTTGCCTTCAAAGGTGCGACCCGTCACTTGGACATTTGTGCTGAGTGGTTTTTTGGGATTGCGGGTATCGACGACGCCGCCGACCGTAACGCGATCGCGCGGACAAATCCCAGCCAGCTCCAGCATTACATCATCCGCGTGTTCCATATTCTCCAGAGCCAGGATGCCGTTGGTTTGATCCAGTAACGCTTCCACTTCGGCATCGCTCATGGCTCTGGCGCGTTCCACATCGTAGCCTGGTAGATGGGCAATATCTTCCCGAATCGTCGCTCGGTAAGCTTCCCAATTCGCAATCCCGACTCCAAACGTAATCTTGACGCTGTGGATTTCAGCATAACTTTGGGCAGCAAGAGCCGCTGCTGCCGTCAACAACCCAGGCGTCGCCCCACAGCCAGTCAGATAAGTAATTCCTGCGGCAAGAAGTTCCTCTTGTAGCTCCAGTAGCTGCTCGACAGCGCTAGTACGCTTCATGGCGTCTACCAGAACCCCTCGCCAGCCAGATTGAATAAATTGCCGCGCCACGGACGCCATAAAGGTATTGGGCAGATTGGGCAGTGCTAGGAAATATCCATCTACCGGCTTAGCCTGTTCGATTAAGTCCTGGATGCTCTGGCTACTGAGGGTGCCTGTCGGCTCTAAATAGCCAAGCGAACCTCTCGTTTGGTAAATCGCAATGCTGGCATCTGGATCTAACCCTTGGGCGGCGTAGGTATAGCCTTTCTGGTCAGCAGCTGCAACCCAGATCATCTCGCGTTTTGGCGCAAGCACTCTGGCGGCAGCCTGCCCCAGTCCACCAAAGCCCAAGACGCCCACTCGAATGGGGGTTGGGGAGTTGATTGAACCTGTGACTTGCTCTGCACTCATAGCGTCTTCCTGCAATTGAACAAACTTTAATTATCCTGGCTCCTGGACGATCCAGTTCGTTCACTTCAATGAGGCAGGGCGATCGCTCAAGAAGTCTGTTGGCTTTTTTGCCCGATTTCGGATAATTTATCTATCTTGACGCAGATGTAAAGTTAAGCGACACTGACAAATAATCAAAGTACAGTCCGCTTAATTAATTAAGTTTTGTTACGTTTTAACTCGTTGTGACTCAATTGCTCAACATTTGAGCAACATTAATTTATTAATGCCTCTGCCCCAGCGAGCCAGTTCTAAGAAAGATATCTTATCCGGCAGCATCAGCAGTATGGTTCATGCCGCCGCATAACTTGAGCAAGCCCTAACATAACGAGCATGGAAACGCTAGAGTTTATCATTTATCCGGATGGTCGGGTGCAGGAGAAAGTCACCGGAATTACTGGGAAATCCTGTGCCGAAGTGACTGCTGCGATTGAAGCCCAATTGGGACTGGTGCTAACTCAGGAACCGACTTCTGAATTTTTTGCCTCAGTAATTCATCAGACTGCGGCAGCAACAGCCGGGGCAACTTATAGCGAGTGGTAAGTTTTTTTTGATTCAAACTTAATTTATTTGAAAAATCGCCATGTCACACTTTAGCAACATCAAAACTCAAATCCGGAATCTTGGCTCCTTAGAAGCCGCTTTAACCGACCTGGGAATAGATTGGAAATCTGGCCCGCAAACAGTGCGCGGCTATCGCGGTCAAACCCGTACTGCTGATGTTGCCATTGAGCAAGAAAATGGTTATGACATCGGCTTTAGTTGGAATGGTCAGGAATACGAACTCGTTGCTGACCTACAGTATTGGCAGCAAACGGGTTCTGTAGAGCGGTTTCTCAACCGAGTGACTCAGCGTTATGCTTACCACACGGTTGTTAAGGAATCTGCAATGCAGGGCTTCCAAGTTGCCGAGCAAAAACAAAATGAGGATGGTTCAATCCGTCTAGTTGTACAACGCTGGAGTGCCTAATGTCTGATTCCCCAACTCCTGAGCAGCCAAGTCCCGAACGTTCTGGCATGGAGCCAGAGTTAGGTGGTATTTTGCGGGATGCACCGGAACGATCCGGTCTGGAGCCGGAGTTGGGTGGCACCCTGCGGCAAAAAGGCGTCTATGTTGATGAAATAACCTGTATTGGCTGCAAGCACTGTGCCCATGTTGCTCGCAATACTTTTTATATTGAGCCAGATTATGGGCGATCGCGTGTAGTTCGGCAGGATGGAGACTCGGAAGAAGTCATCCAAGAAGCCATTGATACCTGTCCGGTCGATTGTATCCACTGGGCCGATTACACGGAGGTAAAAAAGCTCGAACAAGAGCGGCAATATCAGGTGATTCCATTAATCGGATTCCCGGCTGACCATGCGATTACTGCGGTGAAGCAGCGGCAAAAGAAATTTAAGAAAAAGCAACCGAAACCCGTAGACTAAAGGTTTGCTGGTATAAAAAGAGCCAGCTCGCATGGGCTAAATAATAAAACCCCCAACAGCACGCACCTGTTTGGGGGTTTTATTTAAAGCGTTGCACTCTCAATTCTAACGAGAAACCCCTTGCACGACTGGACGGACGCCAGAGCCAGGGAACGGTTCCGGAGTACCTAGCCAGTTAAAGTCATTAAGCCGAAAACTGATAGAACCCAGCGCCAAAACAGGGTTATAACGCAGGACAACGTTGTAGGTGCGGCGGCTGTATTCCAGAAAGTAGTCGGTGCTGATGCTCTCGCTAGTATTTAAATTGACCGAGGTTTGAAAACCTAGGCGAAACGGGCCATAAATCTGTTGGGTGATGCCAGCGGAAAGGACGCTGGTATCCACAAGGCGGTCAAATAAGAAAGGTGATATGCCACCACGAGCAACTTGAGAGTAAGTAACATTAAACCCGGTGTAATCTAAAAAAGGTCGAGAGAAATGACCGAATTGTCCTTGCAGCCCAATGTTTCCGCTTAGGGATTCCTGGCTATCCCCACTGCTGTAACCACTATAAACGCCAGTGACGCCCGTCGTTAATTGCACGTAGGGAACAACTGGCACGGGTGTGTAGCGCAATCCTTCGGTGGGCGTGGCAGGCAAAGCTTTACCCCTCCAAAGTAAAAAGTTGCGGTTGAGGGAGGCACTTGCTTGATAGCGACTGAGACTGACGCGGTTATTGGTTTGCCCTGGTTCGAGCAAGTCTAAACGGTCTGTATCTGCGTTAATGAACTGGGCACCAGCTTGATAAGTGAGGTTGATGCCAGTATTCCCTAAGGGAATGACCGGAGAAGTCAGAACTGCGCCTAAACTACTCTGGACGGTTTGATAGCCGAGGGAGCCGTTGAACAGGCGATCGCGGTAGCTATATTCTAAATTCAAAGTATGAGGTAGTCGGGTGCCGATAATCTGGCGCAGCCGCAGGCTCGCTCGTAGCTGGTCATCTGCGATCTCTTCCGGATCTAGACTGGTGAAAACAGCCGACCCTCTCAGGGTCGTGGTAGGACTGAGGGTGGCATCTAGTCTAGTCCTGAAACCAAATACGGAGGGATCGACGAAGCTTCCCTCAGAAACGGCTTTTTGAAGAAAATATTGCGGGGTCACGCGCAATCGCACGCGGTTGGTAGAAATCAGTTGAAAGGTTCGTTCCGCAAACACACCACCTCGGTCTTCAGCATCATACCCAAAGGTGACGAGACCCGGTTCGGTTTCGCTCCGGTCAATCACTCTCCGATCTTGAAAAATCGGAATTGAAAAACCCTGGTCAAAAACGACGCGAGAGCGGGTAGTGGTAATTTCATCTACCAGGGGCGAAATCCGCCTGAATCTGGCTGTATCTGCCCGTACCTCAAGTTCTGGTGGCGAAAAGGGGTCGTTGGTTAGGCGAACATTAGTGGCAAAGGCTCCTTCGGAGTCGAAATCCACCCGATCGGCTTGAAAGCGTAGCCGGTTGATTGCGCCCCCTTCCTGAAACGGCTGCTGGTTTTGGATGTTTTGGCTAGCCCCAACGACCAATCCGTAACCGCCGGGACTGGTGACATTCGAGACGGGTTGGTTGGCGGTAATGCGATCGCTTAACGGTCGTACTGAGGCAGCAGCAGCACTGGCATCATTGGGTAAAGGACTCGAAAAATCTGCCCCTGCTGAAGGCTGGTAAATCTCGCCACTGGCATTTAAGAGGAAGCCGCTATCCTGGGCAAAATAATACTCAACGCGATCGCCCCGTAGCACTTGTTCGCCTCGCGTCATGGCGACATTCCCGTCGCCCACTACAACGCGATTCGGCAAGTTTACCTGTAGCCGATCCGCATCTACTACCGCACCCTGGTAGCGCAAGACAACATCGCCTTCTGCTGTAACGACTTGTCGATCTACGTCGTATTCTTGCTGGTCAGAAGTTAATTCCACAACGCCTCCCGTACCGCCAGAAGTCGTAGGCGGAGGTGGCGTCGTACCGGGGGCGGGGGCGGGTGCTGGTTGATTTTCTGGGGTGGGAGGTGCGGGTGCTGATGCCGGTGCCGGTGCCAATTCCTCTTCAGGCCAAGGCTCACCCTCCGACAGGGGCGCTGGAGGAGTAGGCTCTATCGGAGTTTCACTCGGCAAAGATTCCGGAGATTCCGGAGATTCTGAGGGTTCTGGAGGCTGTTGCTCGACACTCGGCAGATGCTTTTGCAACATAGGAGTTGCCGCGCGTTCTTTTGCGATCGCAGCCTGACTTTCAGCGTTCTCTTCCCTAGGTTCTGACTCTTGATTTTCTACCGACGAAGCATCAAATTCAGCAACGTTCGGAAAATCCTGGTCTGGGTATGCGTAAGGGCGAAGCCGTTGTGCTGATAATGCAGGGTCGTCGTCATTCTGGTCTGTCTGCACAGATGCTTCTTCCCTACCACTCCCATTCCTGACAATTGGATGACCCACTGAAATTGGGGCACCAAGGGGGGCAGCTTTTCTGGTGGGGATAGAAATTACAGAGAGCGAGGAAGAAGACTCCGGCGCAAATGTTTCCGGCTGCGTCGGGGCAGCAAGGGTCTCAGGTTGCAGGGTTCGCTGGGAATCCGATGCAATTGTTTGAGCGGAGACAGCTAGAGGAGTGACATCCTCTGGCGGCAACGTGTTGATAATCGCAGGCGGTGGGGGCGGCGGAACTGGTTGGGGCATCTTCTAGCAACAGGAGTTGAGCGGACAGCACCAATGCCTATCCTCAACTGCACTCTGAGTAGGGTGCCTCGCAGTGGACTGCTGCCCCGACATCGGCCTGAGGCATAAAGCGATCGCTGTTTATTCCAGATCCCGGCGTTTTGGGTTACGGGAAGGATCGCTGGACAAAAATCCAAACACAAAGAGCAGGCTGAAGAAGGCAACGACTATATAAACGACAATTTTGAGAGTCACCATACCGATATCTACTCCAGACGGGAAAGGCTGAATGTTGCTGCCTTAAAGGCAGAACAACTTTCTCATAATACCGAAATATTGCTTCATTTTTGCCTTGAGTCTGGAGTGATTGTTGACCTCAAGCGGTCAGTCCAGCCGTCGTTTGAGCTGCTTAAACTGCTCTGACGATTGCCAGAGCGCGAAGTTTCCCTAGCGATCGCTTTGTTTTTATACCACGAGATCGCACCCAGTTCATGTATTTTGGCTTTTTCCTCACTCAAAATTGAGTAAATTGCAGAACCTAGAAAATAGTAGGATCTTTCGTAACGTGCGATCCCAGCTCGCTATAGAGCGTGGGAACAATTAGGAGGATAAACATGCGACTATTGTGCCAATAAGTTAGTTACAGTCGTGGCGATTCAGGGCATTATGCGATGGGTGATGCCGAAGGGTAGCGTGGTAGGAGAAGCGATGTTAAGCACTTTTAGGCGATCGCTCCCGTGCTAGGAGCGCTTTTCTAAACAAATTTTCTCAATATTCCCTGGAAAAACTAGGATTTTAGATTGAAAGCGGCAGCTTGCTAAGGGCAGCTAGCTGGATAAAGGGATCAACATTTCCAGTCCAAAAAAAGAGTATAAAGAGCATCCAACTTGTAGCGGAAGTGAGTACACAATAGCTCTATTAAGACTTTAGAGGCTTTGTCAATGCAGCCGATTCGGACATTTAACGTTTCCCCCGCCTTGCCGTCAAGACTAGAACCCTTACGAAAACTGGCATATAACCTGCATTGGGATTGGAACTTTGAAACTAAAGAGTTATTTCGCCGCCTAGACCGCGATTTGTGGGAATCCAGCCGTCACAATCCAGTGCTAATGCTGGGAACTATTTCTCAAGCGCGGCTACAAGAAGTTGCTGAAGATGAAGGCTTTGTTGCCCACATGGAACGAGCCAGCCGCCAGCTAGACGACTACCTGCAAGAACGGACGTGGTATCGCAAACACAGGAATGAGGTGAACGGTCAGAGGACTGAGAAGAAACAAGAAAATTCTTCTGCTTCCTCGCTCAGTCCTCAGGACTCAGGACTCAGGACTCAGGAGTGTTATGCCTATTTCTGCGCGGAATTTGGTCTAACCGACTGCCTGCCCATTTACTCTGGTGGCTTGGGCGTTCTCGCGGGAGACCATCTGAAATCAGCCAGTGACTTAGGCTTACCCCTCGTTGCCGTCGGCTTACTCTATCAGGAAGGGTATTTTGCCCAGTACCTCAATGCCGATGGTTGGCAGCAGGAACGCTATCCGGTTAACGATTTCTACAATATGCCATTGCACCCGGAGTGCAATCCTGACGGTTCGGAACTGCGGATTTCTGTAGAGTATCCAGGGCGCACCGTCTATGCCCGTGTCTGGCGCGTGCAAGTGGGCACAGTGCCCCTATACCTGCTCGATACCAACATTGAGCCGAACAATCCCTACGACCACGACATCACCGACGAGCTGTATGGTGGTGACTTGGATATGCGGATTCACCAGGAGATGATGTTGGGCATCGGGGGCTTCCGGATGCTGAAGGCGCTGGGATACAAACCCACTGTTTACCATCTGAATGAAGGTCACTCAGCGTTTCTGATTCTGGAACGCATCCGGATGCTGATGCAGGAAGAGAAACTGGATTTTGCCGCCGCTAAACAAGTGGCGCAAGCAAGTCAAGTTTTCACGACTCACACGCCTGTCTCTGCTGGGTTCGATTTGTTCCCCCCGGATAAGGCTCTTTATTACGTGGGGCACTATGCCGATATTTACGGACTTTCCCACGAAGAGTTTCTCGGCTTAGGACGGGAGGACACTGGGGATTTGGCGTCACCGTTTAGCATGGCAGCACTGGCGATGAAGACATCGAGCTTTGTCAATGGGGTTGCTCAGCTGCACGGGTTGGTGTCGCGGAAGATGTTTCAGAGTCTCTGGAAAGATTTTCCACTCAATGAGGTGCCGATTACCGCGATTACGAATGGAGTCCACGCCCGCACTTGTGTAGCGAAGTCAACGCAGGAGCTGTATGACCGCTACCTTGGCCCTCAGTGGTCTGACGCGCCAGTAGACGATCCGTTGTGGGAGCGGGTGCAGTCGATTCCAGATGAGGAGTTGTGGCGCAATCACGAGCGTCAGCGGTCAGAACTGGTGGTGTTTGTGCGCGATCGCCTAGTAAGAAAGTTGCGCGATCGCGGTGCTTCTCCCTCTGAGATTGACCAAGCGCAGGAAGTATTAGATCCAACGGTGCTAACAATCGGGTTTGCCCGTCGTTTTGCGACTTATAAGCGAGCAACTCTGTTTTTGCGGAACCTAGACCGGATCAAGAAAATCTTGTTGGGCGATCCAAATCGGCGGGTGCAGTTCGTCATTGCTGGAAAAGCTCATCCCAAGGATATGCCTGGGAAGGAACTGATCCGGGATATCATTCATTTCTCGCGGGAAGAAGGAATGAATGCCAGTGTGGTGTTTATCCCGGACTACGATACTTATGTTGCCCGATTGATGGTGGCGGGTTGTGATGTTTGGCTGAACACCCCTAGGCGTCCGCGAGAGGCATCTGGCACCAGTGGAATGAAGGCGGCGATGAATGGTTTGCCAAATTTGAGCGTGCTGGATGGCTGGTGGGATGAGGCAGATTATGTCCGCACTGGCTGGCCCATCGGTCACGGGGAAGACTATGAAGACCTCAATTATCAAGATGATGTGGAAGCGAATGCTTTGTACGACTTGCTAGAACAGGAAGTCATGCCGCTGTTCTATAACCGGGATGGAGCTGGAATTCCCCGTAAGTGGACTGCCAAAATGAAGGATTCGATTCGGTTGAATTGTCCGTTCTTCAATACGTCGCGGATGGTGCGGGAGTATGCAGTGCGGGGATATTTCCCGGCGAGCGATCGCTACTCTACGATGACCGCAGACAACTACGCCCCCGCCAAGGATGTAGCCGCCTGGAAGCAACGAATCTTCGAGCAATGGTACAACATCAAAATCGAAGAAGTTGATGTCTCAGAACCGGCTGGGATTATGGTCAACCAAACCGTTAGCGTCAAAGCGCGGGTTAATCTGGGGGAACTCAGCTTCGATGATGTTCAAGTTGAACTTTATCAGGGTGCCGTTGGTGTCGATGGGGAGATTGTCAACGGCATTCCCGTAGTGATGAATTACCAAGGCAAAGATCAACAAGGATGTAGTATTTACACTGTTGATATTCTCTATACCTCCAGTGGGTTGCAGGGTTTCTCTTTACGGGTTTTGCCAAAACACAATAATCTATCAAGCCCCTACGAATTAGGACTGATTCTTTGGGCTTAGATAGTTTTGAGTTTTGAGTTATTAATTCAAAATTTAAAACTCGAAATGATTCTTGGGGACGACAATATATCCGGTGGTGTCATCTCCCAGCACCAAATTTCTTTCTAATCCCCAGTACCACCAGTGAGCGCCAACATAGGCACAGATGAGGCTATCTAGCTTATCTTCTAAGGCTTTAAAGGTGGCAAGGGTACTGGGGATTTCTAAGAGAAACGAACCGCCAAGACGCAGAGGACGCAGAGAGGAAGAGGCAGAAGAGACATCTAGTTTTGGTGTCAGGTTGAGTAGGCTATTTACAATATACTGACGGAGTTTTATGAGTTCTATTTGACGTTCTGCTAGTTTTCCTTTTTTGTATTTTAAAATGCGTTCTAAGCTAAATAAGTTGACGATGGCTGGGTGGGGAAATACTTCGATTTGATAGCGTCCCGGTTGTTGGGGTTTGATCGTTGGTGCGTGAGCAAATCCACGGGATTCGAGGCTGAGTCCAAATCCTACGGTGCGTTGGGCGAAGGGGAGTCCTAGATTCGCTGGGTAGCAACCCGCGTGATAGCGACCAAAATATTTGTGGGTAAGTTTATCAGGTAGTCGCGTCCCAGTGGTGTTGGGAATCAGTGTTGGGGCATCGACGGCAATCATCGCCGATTCTGGTGCGGGTGCCCAAGTATCAATCCAGTTAAGGATCTCTTCTATTGTTTCGAGTCTATCTAAATCCAACAGATGCAACTGCCCATCTTCCCATGTGAGGCAGCATAATCCGCTGGGTTGCGATCGCCATCCCAAATCAATGCCTAAAAATTTTATCACGCTGAAATTTATTATCTATCTTAGTGCTTCGTGCCGCTCATCTGGATGAGCGAGCACTTCTTTTTCTCAAATCTGCAAATTCGTATTCAAGACTGGTTAAATTCTGTTGCGAAGGATTCCAAGGTGTATTCTGAGGTAAGTGAAAGGCTGATTTATGGCTCTTAATTCGTTTCATGGTCAAGCGATTAGCTGCTTAAGTTTTAATTTAGAATTCAGCGTTAATCGAAGGTATGCTGAACGTAAAGAAACTAAAGGTATCTCCAAATAGGGTTGCTTATACAGTAGCTACGGATAATTCTTAGGACTTACGCATTGACAGAAGCTTGATTATATGCGTGAAGTCCTAGTCGATTTTTTAGGTATTCTAGTACGAAGTCACGAGTTACCTGAAGGGATAAATTCCTCTGCACTTCATACCAATTTTCAATTAATTCTTTAGCTCGCATTAACTCTAGCTGAGTGAAAGCTCGAATAGCACTAAAAAAGTGAGTTTTAATAGCCTCCGTTGTTCTCACCATAAATCGTTCAATCCCATAGACTTGCTTAATTGCTCGGTGATAGCATTCAATTCCCCAATGAATTGAATGGAATTGTTTGAATTCCTGCCTAGTGATTTGCTCCATCTCTGTAAGTCTGGTAATACATGATGTAGTATCTCTCGGTTTCGTTTTTGAATCTCCTCCGAAATACTTTGACACGCCCAAACTTCTTGAGATATACCATCAGCCCTTCTTCAGGAATTTCTAGGTTTTGCACTTGGGTGTACTCTCCACCATTGATCGAGACTTGGCGATTTTTGGCAACACCCATCAGAACCCCAAATTCCTTGTTTTTCAGGAATTTGGGGTTCTCACGAAAGAGCATACCAACTATCTCCGGTCACCATTTTTGGTTTCAATCCCCAACCTAAAACTTCAGTTATCATTTCTCGGAAATAATCGTTTTTGGTTGTGCCCTCCTGTTTGTCATAGATGCGATAATTGATGGGGACAGACTTCCCTTCCGGGTCAGTATAATACAAGGTGATTAGCTGAATCCCTTTGACTACACGATGGAGCTTCCCCGACCAAAAGTATCCAATTAGTTCTGTCAAAGATGGCGCACTATAAGGCTTATCAATTACCGTGTCATCTCCGCTTAATGTGCCACCTATCAAGTCAATATTTACCTTGATTTCATCGAACAAATCTTTGGGTTCATATTGCTCTCGTAACAGAAAGCGGTTGACACTATCATGAGACAAGCCTTCTATAATTTCTGCCAAGCGTGTACAGCCTGGATATTTAGATTCTGCTAGAAGAAATAGAGTGTAGGTGTTAAGGTCACACTTGGCTGTAGATGGTTTGGTAGTTGTTCTAATGAGCTGATACCCCTGTAGCACAACTTAGGTATTATCCACCTCAAAAAGTCTGTTTGGGCTAGCTAACGCTCCCTGAACCAACCTTTCTGCCTACACACCTTGCGGATTTTGTCAATGCGTAAGTCCTAACTGCAATTACTAGCTAACTGGAAACTTAGCAGATGATTATAACAGAAGCAGACATTCATGAAATTCAAGCAAAGATGGCTCCGCTGCTAGGACAAAAAGCTTGGGGAGTGTCTTTGGGTGTTGGTAGTTTTATTACTTTAGAGTTTGGGGTTCCCCTTCCACGTAGAGGGAAACACGGGCGGACTCATGGAGAGTGGCATCTGTGGATTTATATGTGCGGCTGGCGTTTAGAGAAGGGTAACGAAGTGCTGGGTGCTTCTGAAGACCCACGACCTAAATTGGAAGCAGCAGTTCAGGGCATGGAAGGTCTGGCTCTGCATTCCGTGGAACTACTTCGTCCAGCCTGGGATACCATTTTCACCTTTGAAGACCAGGTGGTCTTGCGGACATTTTCAATTTATTCCAATTGTGAAGAAAATGATGAATATTGGAAGCTCTTTGCACCTGATGGGAATATCCTCTTGATTGGTCCGGGTACCCGTTGGTCTTACGAAAGTGCTTTCATTAATAGACCTCTTCCAGAATCAAAAATCCCGTGACATACTCACACATTTGGGAAAATATTGCACCTGAGCAGTGGCTAAATCGTATCCTATCCCTGCCCACATCTCCCGTGGGCAAGACCTATTATACCCGAAATGGGATTGCCGACTGCCCTAGTAGAGCAACCAGAGGTTTGGGCATCCATCTATACAAGCGCTGTGGCAGAACATCAGAGGCGTTGGGAAACAAAAGATTGAACTGACAGTAAGCATATTTTTGGATGAGTTGACGTTGACGCTCAGTTAAAGGTTGGGGAGTCATTGAACACCTCTCTATATAAATCATTGTGAGTGAGTTGACTGTTTATTTGTGAAATGAGGGGAAAGACTTTAGTAACTGCGTTACCTAGCGGCTTACACAAGCGCGATACTTCCAAGTTCTGCACGTTGTTTATTGTTTGCCGCTGGTAGATTCAAGTGCCAATTGGCGCTTGAAATCTAAACCAAAACAAAAGTGCAGATTCGGCGATTATCAGTGGAAGCAACGTGAGCGATCGCTGACTTGAACTAACCGCATAAGTCACACGATCAAAGACAATCCTTAAATTTGTGCATCAACTTAAAATCACCGTGCCGATGCAGCACGAATGAGATTGCCTTTTTAGCTAGCCGATTATGAAGTGCAGAGGAATTTATCCCTTCAGATAGCTCGTGACTTCATACTAGAATACCTAAAAAATCGACTAGTACTTCACTCATATAATCAAGCTTCTGTCAATGCGTAAGTCCTAATTCTGTTGAATAAGTTCGTTCAAGCAGCAAATCGGTTACTGAATATGCAAAGTATTTGAAGTTTCAGGTCTATGATACTATAGGAATCCAAGCACTAGAATAAGTTATTTTTTTAACCTAAACAAGTAGTAATTATTACACCAAAGTAGTGATGATAAAAGATTATAAAGGATGCAATTACTGTCTGCATTATCGCCCTGATGGAACCTGTGTTGCTTTTGACCCTGATTTTATTCCAATAACGATTGCTTCAGGGCAAACAAAACATATCCAACCTTTACCAAATCAGGGAAATACGATTGTTTATGAGCCAGCAGAAAAATCTATATTCTCCAGGTTGGATGAGTTTTGGATGAATAACAAGCTGATGCGTGAAAGAATAGAGGTTATAGAAGGCGACATCACTCAGCAACAAGTGGATGCCATCGTCAATGCTGCGAATGAATCCCTAATGGCTGGTGGTGGGGTTTGTGGAGCTATCCATCGTGCTGCTGGGTTAGGGCTTGAGGAAGAATGTCTAAAACTGAAGGTTTGCACCGAAGGCGATGCCAAAATAACAAAGGGCTACAATCTCCCAGCAAAGTGGGTTATTCACACGGTTGGGCCAGTATGGGAAGGTGGTAGGTATGAAGAACGTAAAGTGCTGGCTCAGTGCTATCGCAATTGCTTTGCTTTAGTAGAGCAATATAAAATTAAAACCGTAGCATTTCCATCTATCAGTACAGGAGCCTATGGCTTCCCGGTAGAGAAAGCAGCAAAAATCGCAGTTGCTGAAGCTAGACGTTTTCTGGAGCGAAACACCTCAGTTGGGAAGATAATGTTTGTTTGCTATGAAAAGCAGACTTATGACCACTACACTACCAATCTAGGTGAAATTCTGCCAGCCAAACCCTAGTGAATTACTTCAGAAAAATATTTACAATTGTCATCTAATGGCCTATTTTTTTCATAAATAATCAGTTTCTTCTAGAGCGGCTACGAGGAGAAAAATATCAAGAGATAACTCGCAGGAAATTCATAGCCAAAAATCTAAACATTTAAGCTAGCTACGTTGTGCAATCAACAAAACTCCTGAAAAGCGCGATCGCATTCTGAGCATGGTTGGTTATTTTCCATCCAGCAGAAAACTGATTATGGGTAAAATGGAGCGTTTAGGTAACGAATAATTGCAAAAGACGCGATCGCTCCTTTGTCTCTGGGCTGTTAAAATAACGCCGCGATGATGCCAGAAAATGGCAAACTAGATAGATAAGTTTTGTTAACGCAGCGATTCCCTGCTGCGCTTCTAGATAGCTAAATTGAAATTCATGGTTAAGCAGCGCGTTCTCTCTGGGGTTCAACCAACGGGTAATCTGCATCTGGGTAACTACTTGGGAGCAATCCGCAACTGGGTAGAAGGGCAGAGTCAGTACGAAAATTTCTTCTGTGTGGTGGATTTGCACGCGATTACCGCGCCCCACGATGCCAGCACGTTAGCTGAAAATACTTATAAAATTGCTGCTTTGTATTTGGCTTGTGGGATTGATTTGCAGTATTCCAGTATTTTCGTGCAATCCCACATCTCGGCACATAGCGAACTGACTTGGCTGCTTAACTGTATTACTCCCCTCAACTGGCTGGAAGACATGATCCAGTTCAAGGAAAAGGCAGTTAAGCAGGGGGAAAATGTCAATACTGGCTTGCTAGACTATCCGGTGCTGATGGCGGCAGATATTTTGCTCTACCAGGCGGATAAAGTGCCGGTGGGAGAAGACCAGAAGCAGCACTTAGAATTGACCCGCGATATTGCGAATCGGTTTAATTACCAATTTTGCCGGGAAAAGCCAGTGCTGAAACTGCCAGAGCCGCTGATTCGGGCTGAGGGTGCTAGAGTGATGAGTCTGACGGATGGCACTCGGAAGATGTCAAAATCCGATCCTTCGGACATGAGCCGAATTAACCTGCTCGATACGCCAGACCAAATCCAAAACAAGATTAAACGCTGCAAAACTGACTCAGTGCGCGGTCTGACTTTTGACGATTCGGAAAGACCCGAAGCCCGAAATTTGCTGACGCTATACATGGTGCTGTCGGGCAAGACGAAGGAAGAAGTCGCAGCAGAGTGCCAGGATATGGGCTGGGGACAATTCAAGCCATTGCTGACGGAAACCACGATTAACGCCCTAAAACCGATTCAGGAAAAGTATCAAGCGGTGATGGATGATAAAGGTTATTTGGAGTCCGTGTTGCGCGATGGTAGACAGAAAGCAGAAGCGATCGCGTCCATTACTCTTGCCCAAGTGAAAGCTGCCCTTGGTTATTCGGTTCCCCTTTAACCAGATATAAGTTATTAAGGATGGAAGCGATTAGTGATTGATGCTTCAGAATGAGTTATTTAATTCAAAATTCAGCAGGAACGCGGGAACCCCACCCCTATAAGACCAATTTGCGTGCTGCTGTGGAATCGGGTGAATTTTTAGTGACCGCCGAGGTTGCCCCTCCCAAGGGCGGCGATCCTTCCGAGATGCTGAAAATGGCCCAAACCCTCGAAGGTCGGGTTCATGCGGTCAATATTACCGATGGCAGTCGGGCGGTGTTGCGGATGTGTTCGATGGCGGCTTCAGTGATATTGCTCCAGCATGGAATCGAGCCGATTTGTCAGATTGCTTGTCGCGATCGCAACCGCATCGGATTGCAAGCTGACTTGATGGGTGCCCATGCGTTGGGAATTCGCAATATCTTAGCTTTGACTGGCGATCCTGTAAAAGCTGGAGATCATGCCGATGCCAAGAGTGTATTTGACCTAGAATCCGTGCGGTTGCTGGGATTAATCAAAAAAATGAATCTCGGCTTCGACTGGAACGACAAACCCTTGAGTGATGGGGCGACTGACTTGTTCGTGGGTGCGGCTATCGATCCGCAATTAGCTAGCTGGTCGGGGTTGCAAAGTCGATTTGAGCGGAAATTAGCAGCAGGGGCGCAGTTTTTCCAAAGCCAGCTGATTTGCGATTTTGACCGCCTAGAAAAATTTATGGATCAAATCGCGGCTGGCTGTGGAAAGCCAATTTTGGCGGGAATTTTTCTGCTCAAATCTGCTAAGAATGCCCAATTTATCAATCGATGCGTGCCGGGAGTAAATATTCCCGACCACATTATTGATAGACTAGCCGCTGCTTCCGATCCCTTGCAAGAAGGGATGCTAATTGCCGCCGAACAAGTTAAATTAGCTCGTCAACTCTGCCAAGGGGTTCATATGATGGCAGTGAAACGAGAAGATTTGATTTCGCAAATCCTCGATTTAGCCGGAATTCCACCACTGACTCCGGTGGTGACAGCAGGAGAAAGTAATGAACGCACAAACAACAAAGCAGTTGCCGATTCCGCCTCACTTTGATGCCAAAAAGGTCGGGGAAGTCTGGCGGGTGCCTTATCAGCAACGGGCAGGGGATGCGAGGGAGTGGGCGAAAAAACACCAGATTTCAGCGGCGGCTGAGGACAAAACTCGCATTTGCCTATTGTTAATCGATGTCCAGAATACGTTTTGCATCCCCGATTTTGAATTATTTGTCGGTGGGAGAACGGGTACGGGTGCGGTAGAAGATAATCGGCGGCTGAGTGAATTTATTTATCGGAATTTGGGGATGATTACAGCGATCGCTCCCACAATGGATACTCACACGGCGATGCAAATTTTCCATCCCGTCTTCTGGATTAACAACGCTGGAGAACATCCCACCGCCGCCGTGACGATGATTACACCGGAGGATGTTCACCAAGGTGTGTGGAAGGTGAATCCAGCCGTTGCCGGGATTGCTGGTGTCGATTACGCCGAACTTTCCTCACACGCTTTGCATTATGTCAAGCATTTGAGTGAAGCGGGTAAATATCCGCTGACGGTGTGGCCTTATCATTCCATGCTGGGTGGAATTGGTCACGCTTTGGTGTCAGCGGTGGAAGAGGCACTCTTTTTCCACTGTATTGCCCGGAATAGCCAAACGCAGTTTGAAATTAAAGGCGATAATCCTTTAACTGAAAATTATTCTGTCCTGCGGGCGGAAGTTTTGGAAAGTACAAATGGACGCCCGATTGCTCAGAAAAATACCAGCTTGATTCAACAGTTACTCGCGTTTGATGCGGTGATTATTGCTGGTCAAGCGAAGAGTCACTGCGTTGCCTGGACAATTGATGATTTGTTATCAGAAATAACAGCAAAAGACGCTAATCTTGCGAAAAAAGTGTATTTGCTAGAAGATTGCACCTCACCTGTTGTCGTTCCTGGAGTGGTGGATTACACGGATGGAGCAGAAGAAGCTTTTGCTAGATTTGCCGCAGCAGGAATGCATCTGGTTCAATCCACTCAACCCCTAGAAACCTGGGCTGACTTTCCTAAAATTGGAAATGAGTAAGTGAGTTTTGAATTTTAGTTTTGAGTATCAAGAGAGTTTTTTAATCTGACAATTAAACCTTAAACATTATTACCAATTACCATTCACCAATCGCCAATCACCCCTTACTAATTACCCGATGACTAGCAGCAACGATGCAATTCAGGCACTGCGCGAAGCTCTCCGATTTTCTCCGGATAATGTACCTTTGCGACAACATCTTGCAGAGACCCTTTTAAGCCAGGGTCAGGCAGAGGAAGCCGAGCAAGAATACCGCCTCGCCTTAGCGCGATCGCCAGAAAATCAGCAGTTGAAATTGGGATTAGCTCGTGCCTTCTATCAACAAGGAAAGCATCCCCAAGCGCTAGTAATTGTGGAAGATCAAATAAAGCGCTTGGATTGTCCAGCGGGTGCTTTTCTGCTTCATGCGCGTCTTCTTCTCAACACGGGGGCTGTGGAACAAGCTGTCCGTCAGTATCGCAGAGCTGTTGAAGCCGACCCATCTGTCAGCGACCCAGATTTTGCCGAAAGGTTGGGAATTGGGGCAGAGGAGGATGTGCAAGAGGTCGTAGACGGGAAGATTCGGGCAGGGGTGGGAGACTTTCCGCACCCAGAAGAAGATACTCCAGTCGAAAAACCCGCGATCGGATTCCGAGATGTTGGCGGTATGGAAGCGGTCAAAGACGAAATTCGGATGAAAATTATTTATCCCCTGAAACAGCCGGAACTGTACAAAGCTTATGGGAAGGCAATTGGGGGCGGAATTTTGATGTACGGCCCTCCGGGTTGCGGTAAAACTTACCTGGCTCGTGCGACAGCTGGCGAAATTAATTCTAGTTTCCTCTCTGTCGGAATTAACGATGTATTAGATATGTGGTTGGGCAACAGCGAACGCAATTTGCACGACCTTTTTGAACAAGCCAGACGTAACCAACCTTGCGTATTATTTTTTGATGAAGTTGATGCTTTAGCTGCCAGTCGTGCGGACTTGCGACAAAATTCTAGCCGCATGGTAATTAACCAATTTCTATCAGAATTGGACGGAGTGAGGAGTTCTAATGAAGGGGTATTAATTCTGGCTGCAACGAACGCCCCTTGGCACTTAGACTCAGCCTTCCGTCGTCCGGGTCGTTTTGACCGCATCTTGTTTGTACCACCGCCTGATGCAGAAGCAAGAGCAGCCATTTTGCGCCTGCTGTGTCGGGGTAAGCCAGTGGAGGATATTGACTACAACCACTTAGCCAAGAAAACTGAGAATTATTCAGGCGCAGACTTAATGGCAGTGGTGGATGTGGCAGTAGAAAAGAAGTTAGCAGAAGCGATGAAAATAGGTATCCCAAAGCCACTGACTACCAAAGATTTAGCTTCGGCGGCGGGAAGCGTGAAACCTTCGACAAAAGAATGGTTTTCAACGGCTCGTAATTATGCCTTGTATGCGAATGAGAGCGGTTTGTACGATGACATCCTGAAATATCTGAAACTCTGATGGGCATACATTTGGAGCGGGCACGGCTGCTGATTGAGCAGTCGCGGTATGAAATGGCAGAGCAAGAACTGCGACAAGAACTGGCAATGGAGCCAGATAGCGCGATCGCGCATACTCTGCTCGCCCTGTGCTTGAATCATCGCCAAATGTACCCGGAAGCCACCCAGATGGCTCAGCGAGCGATTCGCTTGGCTCCCGATTGGGGGTACGCTCACTACGTCCTGGCTTATATTCTGTGCGATTACAACCAGCTTCTAGAAGCGGAAACAGTACTGAAAGAGGCTTTGCGGCTGAGTCCCGATAACCCCAGCTACTTCGCCCTGCTCTCGCGCATCCGATATAATCAACAGCTTTGGCACTCCGCACTAGAAGCGGCAACCCAAGGGCTTGTCGTTGACCCAGAGGACGTAGAGTGCCTAAATTACCGAGCGATGTGTTTGATGCAACTCGGTCGCTTACCAGAAGCTCAGGCGGTCATTGAGAGTGCGATCGCACTTGACCCAGAATATGCGGGAAGCTATGCCAACCGCGGCTGGATACTCCTGGCGCAGGGAGGATATCCCGCTAAAGCGTTAGAGTGTTTCCGCGAAGCACTACGGCTTCAACCAACTTTTGAGTGGGCGCGACGGGGAATCCTCGAAGCGCTCAAGGCAAAGAACCCGCTCTACAGGCTGATGCTGCGCTACTTCCTGTGGAGTTCTAGGCTGAGTCACGGTCGTAGGTTAGTCTTCAGCATCGGCTTGTACTTTGTCTTCCGCCTGCTGGTGGGCGGCATTGCTGCAACTAGCTTTAACCCTTTGCTGTGGTTCGTGGTAATTGCCTACTGTCTGTTTGTTCTGCTTACCTGGATTGCTGACCCCTTATTCACCTTATTGCTCCGGTTTGACCGCTTCGGGCGATTAACCCTTTCCGAACAAGAGGTTAAGAACTCAAATTTAGTCGGGGCAGTATTTCTAAGCATCTTAATGGCAATTGGTTTGTGGTTGGTGACTAAAAACACCAACATCCTCATCGTCGCCCTCTCACTAGGACTTTTGTTGCTACCGATAACGGCGATGTTAAATTGTCCGGCAGGATGGCCCAGAAAGTTCATGGCAACCTACACGATCGTTTTAGCGATCGCATGGCTGGCGGCTATCGGTCTATCATTAGCCGAGTCGCCTCTGGGAGAAATTAGCGTTCAGTTTGCCGGAATTTCCCTGGCTTTTTTCTGGCTTGGTTCGATACTTTCGAGCTGGTTGGCAACTTTACTGATGGGCGTCAGACCAAAGCAGTGAGTGCAAGCCTCTCAAGTATGTTTTCTTGGTAGTCCTAAAGATGGGTAGTGCTCAAGATGTAATGATGGAGGGGTAGAGTTTTTTGCTTTTCTCGTCCCATGCCTGCCTGTCCCCTGAAGTGCATCTTCCCAAACGGTCAAGAATGCTCACATCCATAACGGTAAACAACGGTTTAAATGCCTTGACTGCGGACGACAGTTTGTCGAACAACCGACTAAAAAAGTGGGTAGTGCTAAACAAGTAATGATAGAGAAGAAGAGCTTCATACTGATGTTTTCCTCTTATGCCTGTTTGTCCCATTTGTGCATCTTCTCAAACAGTCAAGAATGGTC